>JAYVDE010000379.1:0-4733 GCA_043749575.1 Burkholderiaceae bacterium
AGGCGGGCCTGCGCGCGCTCTTCGATCGTGTCGTCGTCAGCGCCGTGGAAGTAGCCGCGCAGCAGGTGATAACGCGCATCGCGGGCGTCGCGGGTCAGGCGGATCACCCGCGTCATCGGCACGCCGACCAGCGCCAGCGCATGCGCGGCCAGCATCAGCGAGCCTTCGATCGCCTCGGGCACCACCTCGGTGGCGCCGGCGTCGCGCAGCTTTTCCAGGTCGGTGTCGTCGAGGGTGCGCACGATCACCGGCACCTTGGGCGCGTGCGAGCGCACCAGCTGCAGGATCTTCAGCGCCGACGGCGTGTTGTGGTCACTCACCACCACCTTCATCACGATGAACGGCGTGGCCAGCATCGACAACACCATGCAGGCCAGCACCGGGCTGACCCACTGCGGGCTGACCAGGCCGCGGCCGGCGCCCAGCGTCAGCAGCACGAAGCCAAACTCACCGGCCTGGGCCAGCGGCAAGCACACGCGCCGACAAGCTGGCGCTCCTTGCGGTGACGGTCAGCAACGCGGCTGGCACGGTCAGCAGCGCTACTGCCACCCTGAGGGTCACGCCTGCACCGCAGCAAGGGCGCAGGTCGGTCGACCGCTGGCCCTTGAACCCGCAAGGAATCGCGCACCCAGCGCGCGCTCGAACTTCAAGCGCTGCGCAAGCGCCTACTGCGCAAAATAGGCATCGTTGAGTTTGTAGCCGTTGAGCAGCAGCGCTTCGGCGTCGCGATGCGCCAGTTCATTGGCAATCACGGCCTTCACCGCAGACAGGGGCAAGGGCTGGCGCTCCTCGACGCGAAGGATGTGAAAACCGAGTTCGGTCTGGATGACTTCGCTGAGCGCGCCGATCGGCAAAGCGAAGGCGACGGCCTCGAAGTTCGCGCCGGTTGCCCCGCGCATCACGAAGCCGAAGTCACCGCCCTTGGCGCGTGAGCCCAGGTCGTCTGATTCGGCCCTGGCGACTGCGGCAAAGTCGGCACCCGCAGCCAATTCGGCGCGCAGCATGACGGCCTTGGCCTTTGCTTCATTGATGGACAGCTCGCGCGTGCCGGGCCGCAGCGCCACTTCGGAGCCCTTGCTGCGGATCAGGATCTGCCGTACTTTGGGTTGCGCATAGGCGCTCTTGCCTTGCTCGTAAACGGCACTCAGCCTGGCCTCGTCCGTCAGGTTGTCGCTGCGCAGCCTGCTCAGCAGCTCAAAGGCCAGGATTTGCTGCGTGGCATGCCGAATCTTCAGCTGGATCGACGGCACCTGGTCGAGCTGGCGTTTGCGTGCCTCGGTTTCCAGGGCCAGCGCCTTGCCGAAGTTGACGGCGAGTGCGCGCCGGTCCGAGGCCTGGCCCGCAGCGCCCTGGTAGCGCGAATCGCTGTTGAGCAATTGTTCAAACTCTGCCTTGGTCAAGGCGGCGCCACCGGCTTCGATCACCGGCGTCGAGTCAGTCACCTGGGCGTGGCTTGGAACGCAGGCCACGGCTGACAGCAAGCTCAGCAATATCGCGGGTTTCATGTCGAGGGCTTTCGTTCACAGCACCAAGAGGGCCGGTGCTCGCACCGGCCTGTCATTCGGCGCAAGCCGAATGGGCTTCAGTTGCAGTTCGGGAACTTGAAGGATGCGATGCGCGTATTCCAGTTGAAAGTTCCGTTGGCGGCGATGTACTGCTGCGTGTACCAGAAAGTGCAGTCGTTGGCGGGGTCGATCTGCATCGTGGAGTAGTCGCCCCAGCGGTCCAGGCCGATGGTTTGGCTGCCGGTGCCGGCTTGCACCGTGACCTCGGCGCGCAGAAGGTTCTTCGGATCAGTCTTGCGCCGCCCGGCAATGCGAATCGACGGGTTCATCGTCGCTGACGACACCGAGTAACCAATGCCGATGTTGCCCAGTTTGTCGAACGCCGCTGATCCCATCCAGCGCGCGTCACCCGTCGGCCTGAAGGTGCTGTTTTGATAGACCTGCGGCACGGCCGCGCCGGGCTGGCGAATTTCCCACCAGCGCAGATGAGCGTTGAGCCCGGCGGAATCGTCGATCGTCTGGGTGAAGAGCAAGGCTTCGTGGGTGTCGAAGTTGCGGTAGACCAGCCGGTACATCTGCCGGTCGCCCAGCGTGTCGAGCAGTTGGCCGGTGCCGAGTTGCGATACGCAGCTGCCGCCACTGTCATTGCAGGCTGCGAGGGAACTCGCATCCATTGGAAAGGCCACGAAGCTGAACGGCGCCCCACCGAGACCATCGTCAAAGGTCGAGTTGGCCGGAGTGTTGAAATCGGGCGCAAACTTGGTGAGTTGCAAGGTGTATGGGCCATTGGCCCTGAATGCCCAGTCCCAGGAGATCAGGTAGTTCGGTGCACCGGCTGGCGGCAAGTTGGTGCCGTCAAGGTCGGCAGGCAGAAAGGAGAAGCGGCTGAGGCTGTTGAAGCAGATCTGCTGGGCGGCCAGCCCGGCGATCATCGCCGGCCGGTCATAGGCGCAGGCCTGACCGCCACTGAAATTCGCACCCAAGTTGAACATGTTGTAGGTCAGGAAATAGGCGTTCGGCCAGATGCCAAGCTTGCCGTAGTCTGGCAACAAGGCGCCGAAGTTGTACTGGTACAGCACGTAGCTGCCCAGCGCGTTGCTGGTGGTGGAAACCGCAATGCACTGTGCGTTCTGCGTATTCGTGGCGTTGAACGCAAATTGGGACAGGATCCAACGCTGCGCCAAGCGGTCGTATTGAACCAGCGGGTCACCGCTGTTGAACTGTCGGCACAGGCTGCCAGGAGCAAGCCCAGCCCAGATCTGGTTGCCATTGATAAAGCCGGGTGCCGGCAACAGCGGGTTGCCTGCTTTGTCGTAAATGCCGATCTGGGTGTTGACCCATTGCACGATCTGCGTTGGGCTCACCCCCAGCGTGGGGTCGGGCGGCGCACTCGAGACGCCATAGCCGGGCGTGCCGACACCGAGTGCCTCGAAGTTGACGCCGATGGGCGCACCCAGCGGCTGATAGGTCGCCGTTTGAGCGTAGGCCGCGCCGGTCGGCACCGCTACAGGGGTGGTCATGGCGTCGGCGCGCGCGGGTTGCAGCGTGGTGTCCACGCCCTTGCGCAGCTTGTGGTCGCGGTTGACGCGGATCTCGCGCACCGCAAATGCATTGGCCTGGCCCATGCTCGCAATCACGGCGATTGAGTCAGAGACCGCCATCTCGGCCGGCCCCGAGACCAAAGGCCCGGACACCTGCGCCGTGGCGGCGGAGGACCCGAGAACGAAAAGCGCAATCAGTCTCTTCATGATCTGCTCCTGTGCTTGCCGAGAATGTATTTCGAGTGGGCTGTCGCGACGGCCTGTGGCGGCGCAACAGCCGAACGCCAGCGCCAGGAACGGGCGTTCCGAGGCGCCGGGTGAATCAGGCCTTTCGGCGAGCGCCGCGGGCCGCCAGCACGGCCAGCCCGACCAGTGCCAGAGTCCCGGGCTCGGGGACCCCTGGGGGCGGGGGCGGCGGGGGCACCACCACGCCGGTGCCGTCGAGGACAAAGGCAAGGTGGGTGTCGGCGTCGGTCCAACCAAACATGTTGTCGAAATACATGCTCTTCGAGCCGATCATGCTCGCCGTGGGTGACCAGAGCATTTCAGTTGGATTGGCGGGGTTGAGCGGGTTGTTGGCCAAGCCGAGCCAGTAGTTGCCGGCCCCGAGGGTGAAGTCGACAACGTCAACGTCGAACGCGTACTCGGCGTAGTTGAATCCTGTCGACCTGCCGGTTGCGGCCGCCGTGGTCGTCACCGCCGTGTTGCCAAACAGAATGGCACCTGGCGCTCCACCCGCGTTGCTGTAGACCGCCCAGTACACGCTGCCGAGGTAGTCGGCTGGGGCGCGCTGGATGCTCCAGAACTGAATGCTCGAAATGGTAGCCGAGGCGGTCAGCGAGAAATCCTCGGCCACCACGTTGCCGCTCATGTTGGTGCCGTAGTCCAGTGTCGGCAAGCCGTTGTTGTAGACCGGCACTGCAAAGCTCAGCTGTGCCGCAGAGAGGGCGAGCGCGGCCATGCCGGTGCGCACCAAGGCCTGGGGCAGAACCGATCGATGGCCAATGCGGCTTGAACCGAAACTGTCGGGCCGAATACTGCCGCCGGCATCGCTGGCACTGAAGCGGGTTGGGGAATTGAGCGTCAGGGTTTGTAGTTTCAGCACAGCATCACCTTCAGGTTGGTTTGCTCTCATTTGGACTGGTTTTCCCGGCGCAGATCGGCATCAGAGGTGCATGCAAGATGCGAGCCCGGCGCGTTTAACGTCACCTATTCAATGGCTTAACAGCGCACTACGGGAAACCCTTCCTGCGTTGTGTAAAGAGTTTCGTCTTAGGGTTGCGCCCGATCACGGCCGCCCAAGGCATGGGGTGGCTGATTGGTTGGCGATTGGCGACCGGCGACCGGCGCCCAGCGACCGGCGACTGGCTCAGCCGCGCAGCAGATGGGCCTCGGCCAGCGACAGCGGCTCGGGCAAGCCCGACAGCACCAAGGTGTCGCCGGCGGCCAGCCGTTGCGCACCGTCGGCGCCGACCACCCGGCCGTTGGCTTGGCGCACCGAGACCACTTGCACGCCGAGCGCATGCAGCGCCTGGTCGGCCAGCGGATGGCCCAGGCAGGCGGCGGCGGCGGGCAGGGTCACGCTGGCAAGGCGGGCCTGCGCGCGCTCTTCGATCGTGTCGTCGTCAGCGCCGTGGAAGTAGCCGCGCAGCAGGTGATAACGCGCATCGCGGGCGTCGCGGGTCAG
>JAYVDE010000380.1:0-4733 GCA_043749575.1 Burkholderiaceae bacterium
GCGAACTGAAGGCGATGGCGGCGCAGAACAAGGTCTTCAAGAGCTTTATCGGCCAGGGCTATTACGGCACCCATACGCCGGGCGTGATCCTGCGCAATGTCCTGGAGAACCCGGCCTGGTACACCGCCTACACGCCCTACCAGGCCGAGATTTCGCAGGGCCGCATGGAAGCACTGGTGAATTTCCAGACCATGGTCTGCGACCTCACGGCGATGCCGATCGCCAATGCCTCGATGCTCGATGAAGCGACCGCGGCGGCAGAGGCGATGACGCTGGCCAAACGCAGCGTGCGCAGCAAGAGCGACACCTTTGTCATCGCCGGTGACTGCCACCCGCAAACCATCGAGGTGGTCACCACCCGCGCCGCGCCGCTGGGGATCAAGGTGGTGCTGGCCAACTCGGCCGAAGAATGGGCGCGGCTGCGCGAGGCCGGTGACTACTTCGCGATGCTGGAGCAACTGCCCTCGACCAGCGGCAGCCTGCACGACCTGCGCGCCGATGCGGCGCAGATCCACGCCCACCAGGCGGCCTTCATCGTCGCCGCCGACCTGCTGGCGCTGACGCTGATCGTGCCGCCGGGCGAGGTTGGCGCCGACATCGTCGTCGGCACCAGCCAGCGCTTTGGTGTGCCGATGGGCAACGGCGGCCCGCACGCCGCCTATCTGGCCTGCCGCGACGAGTACAAGCGCTCGATGCCCGGCCGCCTGGTGGGCGTCAGCATCGACAGCCACGGCCAGCCGGCCTACCGGCTGGCGCTGCAGACCCGCGAGCAGCACATCCGCCGCGAGAAAGCGACCAGCAACATCTGCACCGCGCAGGTGCTGCTGGCGGTCATCGCCAGCATGTACGCGGTCTACCACGGCCCCGAAGGCCTCAAGCGCATCGCGCAACGGATCGCCCGCCTCACCGCAGTGCTGGCCCAGGGCTTGCGCGAGTTAGGCATGGTGGTGCGCAGCAGCAGCGCCTTCGACACGATCTGCCTCGACACCGGCGCCGACACCGGGCCGATCGCCGCGCGGGCCGTGGCGGCCGGCATGAACCTGCGCCGCTTCGCCGAGTGGGGCGACACGATGCTGGGCATCAACCTCGACGAAACCAGCAGCCGCGCCGATGTGCAGGCGCTGTGGGCGGTGTTCGCCCGGCCCGGTCAGGCGCTGCCCGATGACAGCTTGTTTGACCGCGTGGTCGAGGACATGATCCCGCCCGGCTTGCGCCGCAGCAGCGCGTTTCTCAGCCACCCGGTGTTCAACACCCACCACAGCGAGACCGAGATGCTGCGCTACATCCGCAGCCTGAGCGACAAGGACCTGGCGCTGGACCGCAGCATGATCCCGCTGGGCTCGTGCACGATGAAGCTCAACGCCACCAGCGAGATGATCCCGATCACCTGGCCCGAGTTCGCGAACATCCACCCCTTCGCCCCGGCCGACCAGCGTGCGGGTTATGCGCTGCTGAACGACCAACTCTGCGGCTGGCTCAGCCAGGCCACCGGCTACGCCGGCATCAGCCTGCAGCCCAATGCCGGCTCGCAGGGTGAATACGCCGGGTTGCTGGCCATCCGCGGCTGGCATGCGTCACGCGCCGAGAGCCACCGCACGATCTGCCTGATCCCCGAATCGGCCCACGGCACCAACCCGGCCAGCGCGCAGATGGCCGGCATGCAGGTGGTGGTGGTTCGCTGTGATGCCCAGGGCAACGTCGACTTAGCCGACCTGCAGGCCAAGTGCGAAAAGCACAGCCGCGAACTGGCCGCGATCATGATCACCTACCCCAGCACCTACGGCGTGTTCGACAGCCAGGTCAAGGCGCTGTGCGCCATGGTGCACCAGCACGGCGGGCGGGTGTATGTCGACGGCGCCAACATGAACGCGCTGGTCGGCGTGGCCGCGCCGGGCGAGTTCGGCGGCGACGTCAGCCACCTCAACCTGCACAAGACGTTTTGCATCCCGCATGGCGGCGGCGGGCCGGGCGTCGGGCCGGTCTGCGTGGTGGCCGACCTGATGCCCTTCCTGCCCGGGCACCGCAGCTCGGGCTTAGCCGGTGGTGATGGCAAGACCAGCGCGCCAGAAGGCTTCGAGGTCGGTGCCGAGCCGGCGCCGGGCCGCCCCAAGGCGGCGAGCGCCCCCTCGGGGGGCAGCGATGCGCTGGCAGCGCATCGCGTGGGGGCCGTATCCGCCGCGCCGCTGGGCAATGCCGGGGTGCTGCCGATCAGCTGGATGTACGTGCGCATGATGGGCAGCGCCGGCCTGACCGCCGCCACCGAGGTGGCGATCCTGTCGGCCAATTACGTCGCCGCGCGGCTGGCCGACCACTACGACATCCACTTCTCGGGCGGCATCGCCGGCCTCAAGGGCGGTGGCGTGGCGCATGAGTGCATCCTCGACCTGCGCCCGCTCAAAGACAGCTCGGGCGTCAGTGCCGAGGATGTCGCCAAGCGGCTGATCGATTATGGCTTCCATGCCCCCACGCTCAGCTTTCCGGTGGCCGGCACGCTGATGGTCGAGCCGACCGAGAGCGAGCCCTTGGTCGAACTCGACCGCTTCTGCAACGCGATGATCGCCATCCGCGCTGAGATCGCCAAGGTCGAAGCGGGTGAATGGCCGCGCGACGACCACCCGCTGAAACACGCGCCGCACACGGTGGCCGCCGTCAGCGCCGACCGCTGGGACCACGCCTACCGCCGCAGCGACGCGGCCTGGCCGTTGGCGTCGCTCAAGAGCGGCAAGTACTGGTCGCCGGTGGGTCGGGTCGACAACGTCTGGGGCGACCGCAACCTGTTCTGCAGCTGCCCACCCTTGAGCGACTACGCCGATCCGGTGTGAGGCGGCCTGCAGCCGGCACCGCCGACAGCGCCGACAGCGCCGACCGATGGCCTGCCCTCACGTCAGGGCCAGTCAAAGAAGAGGCCAGGTCGCCGAAAGCATCAAGATATGTCTGAAACCAAAAAATATGTCATGCTTCAACAAGTCTGACATTTTTTACGAAATCGACATGACTGCAATGCTTGAAACCCGCATGACCAAAGAAGGCCGCGTGCTGATCCCGGCCGAGTTTCGGCGCGCGCTCGGCCTGCGGCCCGATGAACCGCTGCAGATCTACACGGTCGATGGCGAGTTGCGCATCGTCTCGCGGCTGCAGGGCATCCGCCGGGCGCAGGCCATCGCCGCCAAGTACCGGCAGCCAGGTCACAGCGTGGTCGACGAGTTCATCGCCGAAAAGCGCGACGAAGTGGCCCGCGAATGAGGGTGTTTGACAGCTCGGCGGTGCTGACGCTGATCTTCGGCGAACCTGGCGCCGAGCTGGCGGCACGGCTGATGGACCAGCATGACGCGCTGATCAGCAGCGTGAACCACGCCGAGGTGCTGGGCAAGCTGCTTGACCGGGGTTTGAGCGCCGACGATGTCGCCGCCATCAGCCAGCAATTGCCGCTGAAGGTGATGCCGTTCACGGCCGAGCAGGCGCAGCTGGCCGCTGGCCTGCGGCCGGCCACGCGGGCGCTGGGCCTGTCGCTGGGCGACCGCTGCTGCCTGGCGCTGGCGCAACAACAGGGCGGCGCCACGGTGGTCACCGCCGACCGGCCCTGGGCCGGCCTGGCCGGCTTCGACATCAGCTTGATCCGCTGAACGGCGGCGGCGCACCATGGCCGTCTGCTGAGCGTGCCGGCGCCACGGCCCGAATCACCCGCCGCTCACGACAGCTTGAACAGCCCCACCTTGTGCGACAGCCGTTCACCCTGGCCGCGCAGCGCGTCGGAGGCCTGCGCCAGTTGCTCGACCAGTGCCAGGTTCTTGGCCGTGCCGTCCTTCAGCACTTTGATTTCTTCGAGGATCTGGGTCGACTCCAGGTCGCCTTGTTGTGTCAACTGGGCCACGCCCGACATCGCGGTGTGGATGGTGTCGACATGGCCGTCGGCCTCGGCGATCGACCGGCCGGTCTCGTCGGCCAGCGCGCCGCTTTGCTCGATCTCCAGCGTTGAGCGCGCGATGATCTCGCCCACCTTGCGGGCCGAATCGGCGCTGCGCGTGGCCAGCGCCCGCACCTCTTGCGCCACCACCGCAAAACCGCGGCCGGCGTCACCGGCCTTGCAGGCCTCGACCTGGGCATTCAGCGCCAGGATGTTGGTGCGAAAAGCGATGGTGTCGATCAAGTTGACGATCTCGCCGATCTCGCGGCTGTTGCCGCGCAGGCTGGCCATGCGCTGCTGCAGCCGCTGCACCTGGCGGCGGTTGCGCACCGACGTCAGCCGCAGCGTCTGCACGGTGGTGACAACCGACTCGACCATCCGCGAGCAGGTCTGCAACTGCTCGCTGTAGCGGGTGACAGCAGCCACCAGCTGCTCCAGCCTGTCGCCACTGCGGCGGCTGCGTGTGGACAGGTTGGCGTTGCCGTCGGCGATCTGCTGCGAGGCCTGGGTGATCGCCCCCACGCCTTGGCGCACCGACGCCAGCAGGTCGCTCAGCCGGGCCAGCGAGCTGGTCATCGCGTGCAGCGTGTCGGCCACTTCGTCACCGCCGCGGGCCTGCGGGCGGGCGCTCAAGTCACCCTGGGCCATGCGGTGCATCTGCTGGTTCAGTTTTGCCAGACCGCCGCGCATCACCAGGAAGAAGCTGTAGACCAGGTAGGCTGCCAGCCCCAAGGTGCCCGCCAGCAGCGCAAAGATCAGCCTGCGGTGGGTGCGTGCCGCCAGTTGCTGCAGCTGCAGAGCGCCGGCCAGCTCGGCGCTGTAGCGCCGC
>JAYVDE010000381.1:0-12258 GCA_043749575.1 Burkholderiaceae bacterium
GCGCCCTGGATTGGGATGGGCTGCAAGGCGCAAACCACAGCCATAGCCCAGCTATGGCGAGGATTTGCAACGCCGCAGACCGCCCAAAACAGGGCTGACACGCCGCGAAGGACTTGTTCAGCGTTGCCATAAGGTGGTGCCGGTTGGTGCGCCGCGGCTGACGGTTTCGGCCGCCTGGAAAGCTGAGATGGAACACGGCAGCTGGATTTCCACCACGCTGGTCTACCTGGCCGCCGCCGTGCTGGCGGTGCCGCTGGCGCGCCTGCTGGGGCTGGGCGCGATCATCGGCTACCTGGGCGCGGGCATCGTCATCGGGCCCTGGGGACTGAAGCTGGTCAGCGACCCGGCGGCGATCCTGCACTTTGCCGAGTTCGGCGTCGTGCTGATGCTGTTTCTGGTCGGGCTGGAGCTGGAGCCGCGCCGGCTGTGGGCCATGCGCCGGCCCATCTTCGGCGGTGGCAGCGTGCAGTTGCTGGGCTCGGCGGCGCTGATGGTGGCCGTCGCGCTGGCCGCCGGGCTGCTGGGGCACTGGTCGGGGCAGCTGGCATGGCAGTTGCCGTGGCAAACGGTGCTGGTCGCCGCAATGGGGCTGGCGATGTCGTCCACCGCCATCGGCCTGGGCGCGCTGGCCGAACGCAACCTGATGGCCACGCGCTCAGGCCAGAGCGTGCTGTCGGTGGCGCTGCTGCAAGACATCGCGGCGATCCCCATCCTGGCGCTGGTGCCGCTGCTGGCCGTGGGCGCAGCAGCGGCCGGTGATGGCGGCGGCGACGGCTGGCTGGCGGCGGCCAAGGCCCTGGGCGTGATCGCGGCCATCGTGCTGGGCGGGCGGCTGCTGCTGCGCCCGGCACTGCGCTGGATCGCCCGCAGCGACACGCCCGAGATCTTCACCGCCGCCGCGCTGCTGCTGGTGGTGGCCACCGCGGCACTGATGCAGTCGGTCGGCCTGAGCATGGCGCTGGGCGCCTTTCTGGCCGGCGTGCTGCTGGCTGAAAGTGAATACCGCCGCGAACTGGAAACCGACCTCGAGCCCTTCAAGGGCTTGCTGCTGGGGCTGTTTTTCATCGCCGTGGGCATGAGCATCGACTTTGCCGTGGTGCTGGCCCACCCGGTGCTGATGGCTGCCGTGGTGGCCGGTTTCCTGGCGCTCAAAGCGCTGGTGCTGTGGGGCCTGGCGCACATGATCGGCCTGCCGCTGCTGGAGCGCCCGGTCTACCTGGTGCTGCTGGCGCAGGGCGGCGAGTTCGGCTTCGTGGTGTTCCAGACCGCCCAGCAATCGGGCGTGGTGGACGCGCCGACTGCGTCGTTCCTGGTCGCTGCGGTGGCGATGTCGATGCTGTTGACGCCGCTGCTGCTGCTGGGTGCCGACCGCTGGTGGGTGCCGAAGCTCGCCAAACGGGCGGCCCGCAGCGGCCGCGGCGGCGCGGCCAAGCCGGCCGAGATCAGCGAACCGCAAAACGCGCCAGTGATCATCGCGGGCTTCGGCCGCTACGGCCAGATCGTCGGCCGCCTGCTCAATGCCAGCGGCCTGTCGGCCACCGTGCTCGAGCATGACGCCGACCAGGTCGAGACCGTGCGCCGTTTTGGCTGGCCGGTGTTCTACGGCGACGCCACCCGGCTCGACCTGTTGCGCACCGCCGGCGCCGCCAGCGCGCGGGTGCTGGTGCTGGCGATCGACGACGTCGAGCAGAGCCTGAAGGTGGCGGCGCTGGCGCGGGCGCACTTTCCGCAGCTGTGCGTGGTGGCGCGGGCCCGCAACGTGACCCACTACTACCGGCTGCGCCAGCTGGGCGTTAGCCGCATCGAGCGCGAGACGCTGGACGCCTCGCTGATGAGCGGGCGGCAGGTGCTCGAACTGATGGGCTGGCAGCCGCACACCGCGCGCAACCAGGCGCTGCGCTTTCGGGCCCACAACATCGAGCTGCTAGAACAGATGGCGCCGCACCTGGGCGACGAGCAAAAGCTGATCGCGCTGGCCAAACAAGGCCGCCAGCAGCTGGAGACGATGTGGGCCCAGGAGCGTGCTGAACAAGCCGACCGCCGCAACCGCCAGGGCTGGCAGGGCGGCGACGAGGGCGGCCCACCGCCCTGAACCTGCGCCGCTTGCGGCCATCACCACTGGGCCGATGCGGCGTTCAAGCCGCGGCATTCAAGCCGCGGCTGCGGGCCGCGGCAGTGGCCCGGCAGCCCGTTCCGTCAGACGACTGAGCAGGCTTCGTCGAACGCCAGGCGCGGGCTGCGCGCAAACACCTTGCTCGCATCGCCATGGCCCAGCGTGCAGATGAAGTTGGTCTTGACCGGCGTACCGGCCCAGAAAGCGGCGTCGAGCTTGGCGGCGTCGAAACCGCTCATCGGCCCGCAATCCAGCCCCAGCGCACGCGCGGCGATGATCAGGTAGCCGCCCTGCAGGCTGCTGTTGCGGAACGCCGTCTCCTGGATGGCGGCGGGCTTGCCGGCAAACCAGGCGCGGGCATCGGCATGCGGAAACAGCTTGGGCAGTTGCTCGAAAAACTCGAGGTCCATGCCCACGATCACCGTCACCGGCGCCTGCTCGATCTTGGCCACATTGGCCGCCGACACGCAGGCCAGCAGCCGGGTTTTGGCCTCGGTTGAGCGCACAAACTGGAACCGCGCCGGGCAGCTGTTGGCCGCCGTCGGGCCGAACTTCAGCAGGTCGTAGAGCGCATGCAACTGCACGTCAGGCACCGGTTGGTCGAGGTAGCCGTTCTGGGTACGGGCTTCGGTGAACAGCTGGGCAGTGGTCAGGGTCATGGGGTGCGGTGCATCGGCGGTGATGGGAGGAACGGCAAGGGAGGAACGACAATTGTCGGATGTTCCAACCTTCCCAGCATGACGTACGGAGATTCTTCTGCGAGACCTGGCGCAAGCAGCGCGAAGGCCTGCCGCTGACGGCGATGGAGGTGATCGCCGCCGACTGGATCACCGAGCACCCCGAGTACCACGCCGACCTGGCCGATGCCGAGGCCGCGGTGGCCGCCAGCTACCCGATCGAGGACGGTCGCACCAACCCGTTCCTGCACCTGTCGATGCACCTGTCGATTGCCGAGCAGTGCGGCATCGACCAGCCCACCGGCATCCGCCAGGCGGTGTTGCTGCTGGCCGCGCGCCGCAACACGCTGCACCAGGCTCACCACGAGGTGATGGAGTGCCTGGGCGAGATGATCTGGGCCAGCCAGCGCAGCGGCTTGCCGCCCGACGGGCACGCCTACATCGACGCCGTCCGCCGACGCGCCACTGGCTGAGCGCCAGCGCTTATGCAGGGCGCTCGGGCGCCGACCGGGTGATCAGGCGCGGCTCGGTGCTGCTCGGCCGATCAGGCGCGGCTCGGGCCGGGGTCGGTGGCCGGGGCAAGCTCGTGAAAGGCGTGCCCGCCGCCGCGGCGTTTGGCGCGGACCAGCGCGGCATCGGCATGCCGCAGCAGCACCTCCGCGGTGGTGCCATCAGCGGGCGCCATGGCCAGGCCGATGCTGGGGCGGATGCTCAGCCTGAGCGCACCGATCTGCATCGGCGCTGACACCGCGTTGACCAGCTTGCCCGCCATCTGCGCCAGCGAGCTGGGCTCGATGGCGCCCAGCAACAGGCCGGCGAACTCATCACCACCCCAGCGGCACACCATGTCGTCGGCCCGCAGCGAGCGCGCCAGCCGGGTGGCAACGATGCGCAGCAGGTCGTCGCCCACCGCATGGCCGTGCTGGTCGTTGACCTGTTTGAAGCCATCGAGGTCGAGGAAGAAGACCGTCAACGGCGATTGCTTGGCCAGCGGGTGGCCCAGCGCCAGGTCGAGCCGATCACGGAAGTGGCCGCGGTTGGGCAGCGCCGTCAGGGCGTCGTGCTGGGCCTGGTGGCGGGCTTGCTGTTCGCCGGCCCGTGTGCCAGCCAACTCGGCCCGGGCTTGCGACAGCCCCGTCTGCAGGTCGAAAACTTCCAGTTCCAGCCGCGGCCGGCGCGCCAACTCGCGCTCCAGGGTGGCCTGCAACTGGTCCAGCGCGGCCACGCACTGGCGCACGCCATCGGCCAAGTGCGCCAGTTGCGCCAGTTGCGCCAGTTGCGCCAGTTGCGCCTGTTGCGCGTGTGGCGCGTTTGGCGCCAACTGCGCCAGTTGCGCCAGCGGGACCGTCGATTCGGACGACGGCTGACTGATGATCGGTGGTTCGGCCACCAGGCGCTCGAGCCGGCACTTCACCGCGCTCATCAGCGCGGACCAGTCGGCCAGCGCTACATCGGCCGCCACGGGCGCCTCGGCGGCCGTGCGTTTCAGATCGAGCGGGCGGCCTTCCGAGGGCAAGGCCGAAAAGTCGCCCGGCGCCGGCCAGGGCGCGGCACGATCAGAAGGCGGCAACAGGTTCACAGGGGCGGCGCCAGTGGGTGAAAAGGACATCATTGCGAGGCAACCCGGGCCGAGGCTGAGGCATGGCGCCCTGGGCAACTCGGGGCGCCCCACAAAACCTGAGCTTGTACTGACAGGCGCGGTCCTCGTCTGTGCGTGACCGCACCCACCCCGGGCGCCGCGGGCCCTGGCACAGCCCTCAACCCAGGCGCTCGGCATAGGCCAGGCGGTCGGCGGCGTAACAACTGCAGGCAACGGCCTCAAGCCCGGCGCGGTCAAGCACCCGCAATTGGCCGCGGTGGTATTCGATCAGACCCTGGCGTTGCAGGCTGCCGGCGGCGGCGGTGATGCCGACCCGTCGCACCCCCAGCAACTGCGCCAGCCACTCTTGCGTGACGCCGAAGTGGTCAACCGGCGAACGGTCGTGGCGCATCAGCAGCCAGCGCGCCAGCCGCGGGCCGATCAGATGGAAGCGCAGGCAGGCGGCCGACACTGCCAACTGCACCATGCTGACGGCCACGTAGCCCTGCACGAGGTGCCGCAGCGCGTCGCTGCGCGCGAGCTCGTCGACGAAGGTGGCGGCCCCGATGCGCCAGGCCGTGCCGGGGCCTTGCACCACGGCACACAGCGGCGACAGCGCCACCCCCAAGGCCAAATGGGCACCGAGCATGCCCTCGCGCCCGACCATGCCCAGCTCCAGCCCGGGGTGGTGGTCCAGACGGGTCACCAGGGCGACCACGCCGTCGATCGGAAAACACACTTGGTGCACGGGTTTGCCGGGCTCGCACAGCACCTCGGCCGACGCCAGCGTCGACGGTTCACAGCGGTCCAGCAGGTGTTTGCGGTCCGCCGTGGGCAGCAACTCGATGAGGTGGTTTTCGACGCGTACCAAAGGTCAGTCCGGGTGGTGTTGCCTGCCGGGCCGGCCCGGGCGTTGCAAGCCGCCGAAGTTCGGATCTCGGCGCGCCGCGCAACCCAGTGTGGGCGCCGCGGCAGTGCAAGGCGGTGTGCCAACGCACATAGCGGCGGGATGGGCTGCTAGAGCGCCGTGCAATCAGGCAGCAAGCGGTCGTATTCCTTCTTGACCACTGCGTAACACTCGCAGCTGCGCTGCTCCAGTCCTGGCCGGTCCAGCACCGCTATGCGGCCGCGTGCATAACGGATCAGGCCCGTGCCCTGCAACTTCAGCGCGGCCTCGGTCACGCCCTCGCGGCGCACGCCCAGCATGTTGGCGATCAACTCCTGCGTCATCACCAGGTCGGGGCCGTCCAGCCGGTCCAGGCTCAGCAGCAACCAGCGGCAAAGCTGCTGGTCCAGCGAGTGGTGGCGGTTGCAGACAGCCGTCTGCGCCATCTGGGTCACCAGCGCCTGGGTGTAGCGCAGCAACAGGTGCATCGCCGGTGCCGAGCAGTCGAACTCGGCCTTGATGACTTGCGCGGGCATGCGCACTCCCCGCCCCGCGCTCCGCACTACGGCCCGGCTGGGGGTGGATTCGCCGCCCATGAACAAGGAGGTACCGACAACGCCTTCGAGGCCGACCACGGCAATCTCGGCCGAGACGCCGTCTGCCATCACATAAAGCAGCGACACGATGGCGGTGGTGGGGAAATAAACGTGGCTCAGCGTGCGACCGGCTTCGTACAGCACCTGGCCCAGCGGCATGTCGACCCATTCGAGTTGGGGCAAGCAACGCTGCCACTCGGCATCGGGCAGTGCGGCCAGCAGCCGGTTGCGGCGAGGATCGGGCACGAGGGTCATGACAAACACTCCGGCAGTGGCCACGATCCAAGGTCACGGGATAGGGATCCTCTATCCAGATCACCGGCACAGCCCCGACTGTAGGTCGCGCGCGTTGGCCGGTATGTACGGTTGCGAACACGAACTGGGCCCATGTCGCGCTGCTCACAGCAGCCCGGTGACCGCCAAGGTGGTGTCTAGCACTTTCCAGGCGCTGTAGTCGGCGTGGTGTCCGACAGACGGGCGTTGGCGATCAGCCTACCGTGCAAGCTTGGCAGCGTTTTCAGCTGCGCCGTTGATCACTTTCTGGCCCGCTCCGGCTTCACCGGCCCGACCGGACCCGTTCATCACCCAAGCCGCGGGGGCCAGTTGCCCCGGAGCAGGAGCTATTGCCATGACCCCCCCAGCCAAGACCGTGCCGACCTGGACCACCGCCGCGCTGGGCGACCAGGCCGACACCTCGCCGATGGAGTTGACGGCGCTGGGTGACCACCTGGGCCGCTGTCAGACGCTGCGCGGCCGGCTGTTTGCGCTGCGCTGTGCGGCCGACGCCACCCATGGCCTCGTGGCGCCACGCTTTGTCACGACGTTGGTGGTGGCGGCCGCGCTGTTGGCCGCCGCCTCGCTGCTTGGATAACGATGGGCCGATCAGCACTTCAAGCGCTGATCCCGGAGGCGCCGCGCGCCCTGTGCGACATCCTGGACGGCGACCGCGGTGCGGCCGAGCCGCCGATACGGGCCGAGATCTTCGGCCCGCAGCGTTTCGCCCAACATGGCCGCAGCCTGGGCGAGACCCACCGCGCTGACCGCCACACCGCGCGTGCCGCACCGTTTTTCCCGCGGCTGCAGAACAACATCCGCACGCTGCGCGAGGCCCACCGCTACATCGGCGCGCAGGCCGCCACCGGCTACGACATCAGCCCGGCCGCCGAGTGGCTGCTCGACAACTTCCACCTGATCGAGGCCCAGCTGGAAGAAGTGCGGCACAGCCTGCCGCGCAGCTACTTCCGCGCCCTGCCGGTGCTGCTCGACCCCCCGCTGGCCGGGTTGCCGCGGGTTTATGGCCTGGCCTGGGCCTTCGTCGCCCACACCGACGGCGCCTTCAGCGACGACCTGCTGGTGACCTTCCTTTGCGCCTACCAGGAAACCCGCGAACTGGGCCTGGGCGAGATCTGGGCGCTGCCCACCACGCTGCGGGTGGTGCTGATCGAGAACCTGCGCCGGCTGGCCGAACGGGTGGCCACCCACAAGGCTGCGCGCGAGGTGGCCAACCTGTGCTGCGACCACATCGAGCGCTTTCCGGTGCCGGCGCTGGCCGCCTTGCTGGCGCTGCTGGAGCAGCGCGGGGTCGGCCGTGTCTTTCTGGCCAAGATGGCCCAGCGGCTGCAGGACTTCCGCACCACCGCCCGCCTGCAGGCCACGACCGAGCAGCGCGACTGGCTGCACGCCGCGCTGCCCGACCTGGCGGCGATGCTGGCCCAGCAGACCGCCGGCCAGGCCGCCGACAACCTGAGCGTGAGCAACGCCGTGAGCGCGCTGCGCGCCATTGGCGATGCCGATTGGCCCGACCTGGTGGCCCGCAGCAGCACGCTGATGCGCTTGATGCTGACCTGCCCGCTGTTCGAGGCCGAGCAGACCGTCACCCGCGACCAGACCCTGCACGCGATCGAGCGGCTGGCCTGGCGCAGCGGCCACGGCGAAGCGGCGGTGGCGCAGGTGCTGCTGCAACTGATGCACTGCGATCTCGGGGCCGACCACCCCGGCGCCACCGCCCGCCACTGGCTGCGCGGTGACGGTCGGCCGGCGCTGGTGGCGCAGCTGGGCCTGCGCGAGCCGCTGGCGGTGGCCGGCCGCGCGCTGGCCCGTCGCGGCGTGCTGCCGGCTTACCTGGCCACGCTGGGGCTGGGCACGCTGGCGCTGGTGGCGGTGCTGTTGGGATGGCCGGGCGATGATGCGTTCGGCTGGGCCCTGGTGGCGCTGCTGATGTTGTTCCCGGCCTCCGAAGCCGTGGTGGCGTTGGTCAACCGCCTGATCAGTGAATCGGCCCGGCCCGACCCGCTGCCGCGGCTGGCGCTGGTCGACGGCATCCCGCCCGAGCACCGGGTGATGGTGGTGGTGCCGGCGATGTTGACCAGCGCCAACAGCATCCAGGCGCTGGTGCGCCGACTGCACTTGCACTACCTGGCCAACCCCGAGCCGCAGGCCCAGTTTGCGCTGCTCACGGATTGGGCCGACGCCGATGCGGCCGAGATCGCGTCCGACGCACCCTGGCTGGCGCTGGCCACGCGGGAGATCACGGCGCTGAACACCCGCCACCCGCGGCCTGCCACAGCGGGCGCTGAGGCTGGTGCCGTGGCGGGTGCCGCGCCGACTGATGCCGCCAACGCAGCGCCGCGCTTTCTGCTGCTGCACCGCGGCCGCCGCTACTGCCAGACCGAGCAACGCTGGATCGGCTGGGAGCGCAAGCGCGGCAAGCTCGAACAACTGGTGGCCGCGCTGGCCGAAGGCCGCAGCAACGCCTTCCACGACCTGGGCGAGGCCTCGCGCATCGCGCCCGGCACACGCTACCTGCTGACGCTGGACAGCGACACCCAGCTGCCACCCGGCCGTTTGCGCGAGCTGGTGGGCGTGGCCGCGCACCCGCACAACCAGCCCCGGCTGGCCGCCGATGGGCACTCACTGGCCAGCGGCTACGGCATCCTGCAGCCGCGGGTGGTGACGCCACTGCCAGCGCTACAGGCCGCCACCCGCTTCCATTGGCTGTTTGCCGGCCAGTGCGGCGTCGACCCGTACAGCGCCGCCACGTCCGAGGTCTACCAGGACTTGTTCGACGAAGGCAGTTTCTCGGGCAAGGGCCTGTTGGTGGTCAGCGCGATGCAGGCGGTGCTGGCCAAGCGCCTGCCTGAAGATCAGGTGCTGAGCCACGACCTGCTCGAAGGGGCGCTGGTGCACTGCGCCACGGTCACCGACATCACGGTGGTCGAGGATGCGCCCTTCCACGCCGACGTGGCCGCCGCCCGCCTGCACCGCTGGACCCGCGGCGACTGGCAACTGCTGCCGCTGCTGCTGCAGCCGCGGCGCTTTCCGCTGGGCGCGATCAACCGCTGGAAACTGTTCGACAACCTGCGCCGCTCGCTGGTGGCACCGGTCTCGCTGGCGCTGCTGGCGCTGACACTGGCTGGCGCTGCGCTGTCGCCGCTTGCCGCTCTCGGCCTGGTGCTGGTGGCGCTGACCGCCGGCCCGGTACTGGGCGCGGTAGCGGGCCTGTCGCCCAGCCGCGACGACCTGGCCAAGCAGCACTTCTACAGCCACGCCGGCGCCGATCTGCTGCGCACCGTGATCGGCGGCTTGTGGGGCCTGCAGCAGCTGGGCCAGCAGGCGTTGATGGCCGGCGACGCAATCGGCCGCACGCTCTGGCGGCTGGTCGTCAGCCGCCGCCACCTGCTGCAGTGGACGCCCTTTGCCGCCAGCCAGGCGCAGGCCCGCTCCGACCTGGCGACCATGCTCTGCCAGCACTGGCGTGCACCGGCGCTGGCGCTGGTCACCGGCGGCGTGCTGCTGGCCCTGGGCACGCCGCACCCGGTGCTGACGCTGTTGCTGTGCGGCCTGTGGGCCAGTGCACCGCTGGGCGCTTGGTGGGTCAGCCGGCCCCAGCCCTCGCGCTGCGACGGGCCGCTGCCAGCCGCCGACCAGGCCTGGCTGAGCGACCTGGCGCGCGACACCTGGCGCTTCTACGAGCGCAGTGTCAGTGCGGCCGACCGCCACCTGCCGCCCGACAACCTGCAGATCCTGCCGCAGGAAATGCTGGCACGCCGCACCTCGCCGACCAACATCGGCCTGTACCTGCTGAGCGCGGCCTGCGCGCGCGAGTTCGGCTGGATCGGCACGCAAGACCTGCTGGCCCGGCTGGAGGCCACGCTGGACACGCTGGACACCCTGCCCCGCCACCACGGCCACTTCATGAACTGGACCGATACCAGCAACGGTGCGCCACTGCTGCCGACCTACGTGTCCACGGTCGACAGCGGCAACCTCTGTGGCCACCTGCTGGCCGTGGCCCAGGCCTGCGCCAGTCTGGCCAACGCGCCGTTCGACGCGGGCGCCTCGACGCGGGCGCTGCACGCTGCGCACCGCCGGGTGCTGGCCCTGCTGGCCGGCCGCCACGGCACGCCGGCAGCCCGCGAGGCGCTGCGCGACGCGCTGGCCGACCACCGCGCCACCCGTCGCTCGGCCGCGCTGGACGACACCGCGCGCGCCACGCCCGGCCACACCGGAGTTGGCCGCGGGGTCGCTGGTGGGGTAGACGGCGCGGTTGACGGCGCGGTTGACACTGCGGTCGACACTGCGGCCCGGCGCCTGCGGACCCTGGTGCAACGCTGCCAGCGGCTGGCCTGGGCGGCCGATTTCCGCTTCCTCTACCACCGCCAGCGGCACTTGTTCCACATCGGTTTCCGGGTCGCCGAGCAAGCGCTGGACGCCGGCTTCTACGACTTGCTGGCGTCCGAGTCGCGGCTGACCAGCCTGCTGGCCATCGCCAAGGGCGACGTGCCGGTACGCCACTGGTCGTCGCTGGGCCGGCCGTTTTTCGGCCTCGGCACGGGGGCCGGGCTGCGCTCGTGGTCGGGCTCGATGTTCGAGTACCTGATGCCCACGCTGGTGCTGGCCGAGCCGCCGGGCAGCGTGGTCAACCAAGCCGGCCACGCCGCGCTGCACGAGCAGATCGCCTTCGCACAGGCGCGGGCCGCGCCCTGGGGCATCTCCGAATCGGCCTACGCCGGGCGTGACCACACCCTGGCCTACCAGTACGCACCGCAGGGCGTGCCCCGGCTGGCGCTGCGCCGCACGCCGCCCGACGAACTGGTGATCGCCCCCTACGCCACCGCTCTGGCCTTGCTGATTGCACCGCACACGGCCACCGCCAATCTGGTGGCGCTGGCCGCACTGGGCGCCCGCGGGCGCTTCGGCTTCATCGAGGCGCTGGATTTCACCCCCGCCCGGCAGAACGGCAGCGACCGCTTCACCCCAGTGGCCACCTTCATGGCCCACCACCAGGGCATGAGCCTGGTGGCGCTGGCCAACTTGCTGCTGGGCGGCGTGGCGCAGCGCTGGGGCATGGCCGATCCCTACCTGGAGGCGATGACCTCGCTGCTGCACGAGCGGCCACCGCGCGAATTGCCGCTGCCGTTCGAGCCCGGCGCGGCCGGCGTGCCGCAGGCCCTGCTGCGCCGCGCACCGGGGCTGTTGCGCGAAGTGCTGCCCGGCGCCACCGCGCTGGCGCCCACCCACCTGCTGTCCAACGGCCGCTACCACGTCACCCTGCGGGCCAACGGCGCGGGCTTCAGCCGGCGCGGCAGCACCGGCATCAACCGCTGCCGCGACGACGCGCTGCGCGACGCGCTGGGCAGCTTCATCTACCTGCGCTGGGACCAACAACCGCAGGCCGTCTCGGTCACCCAACACCCGGCACCCGACCCTGCAGCGCAATACCAGAGCGTGTTCCACGCCGACCGGGTGGTGTTCGAGGCGCTGTGGCCCGAGCTGCAAGCCCGCACCACGGTCTGGGTCAGCCCGGAGGACGACATCGAGTTCCGCCAGGTCGAGCTGCACAACCTGGGCGAGCGCACGCTCGAACTCGAGCTGCTCTCGGCCTTCGAGGTCACGCTGACCGATGCCCGCGCTGACGAGGCCCATCCGGCCTTCACCAACCTGTTCGTGCGCGCCGAATGGCAGCCGCAGTTGCAGGCCCTGGTGTTCGAACGCACGCCGCGCCTGCAAGGTGAGCCGGCGCTGCAAATGACCCACTTTGTCACCGACCGCGATCCGCACAGTGTCGGCCTGTCGCTGCAAACCGACCGGCTGCGCTGGGCCGGCCGCAACCGCTCGTCCAGCCAGCCGTTGGCGGCAATGGACGCGGTGCCCACGCGGCCGACCGATACCGCTGCCGCCGCCGGCCACCCGCCCGGCGCAGCCCCCGAGCCCGCGGATGAACCGGGCATCCAGCTGGTCACCGGGCTCGACCCGGTCTGCGCGCTGGCCGTGCGGCTGCGCATCCCGCCGCAGGGCAAAGCGCAGGTCACCTTCGCCACCGCGGCGTCGGACGACCCCGGCACGCTGCGCGCAGTGATCGACAACTACCCCCAGGCCGGCCCGGTGCAGCGCGCCTCGCTGATGTC
>JAYVDE010000382.1:0-4704 GCA_043749575.1 Burkholderiaceae bacterium
GCCGAGGGCAACCGCGTCGTCACCATCAACCATGCCGTTGACGCAGCGGTCGTGACTGCCGGCAACGCCGTGGCCCAGGCGACATCGGTCCAGCTGTTCGACCGCACCGCGGTGCGCAATGTCGAGGTCACCGTCGTCGACGACGACGCGGCCGGCCTGGTCATCACCCAGACCGACGGACTGACGCGGGTGCTCGAAGGCGCCGCGCCTTACGGCATCACCGACAGCTACACCCTGGCGCTGGCCAAGGTGCCCACCGGCGGCACGGTCACCGTGACCCTGGGGTTCGACGCCAACCAACTGGTGGTCACCGCTGGCGACGGACGCCTGGTCGGCAACACCGTGACCTTCGGGCCCGGCAACTACGGCCCGATCACCATCAACCTGGCGGCGAAGAATGAAGCCGCCGGCACCGACATCGAACTGCGCCGCGAAGACCCGCTGGTCAGCGCGATCACGCACACCGTGACGGCTGCGACTTCCGACGCCGCCTACCAGGTCGGCGGGCTGACCCAGCGCCTGGCGGTCGAGGTGCTCGACGACGACGTGCCGGGGGTGATCGTGCGCGAGAGCAACGGCGCCACACTCGTCAGCGAGAACGGCGGCACGCTCACCGACAGCTACTTCGTGCGCCTGGCCTCGGCACCGACCGGCAACGTGACCATCGCGATCGACACCGACGGCCAGACCAGCACCGCACCGGTGTCGCTGACTTTCACCACCAGCAACTGGTGGCAGGAGCAGACGGTCGCCGTCACTGGCATCCCGCTCGCGCCGGGCGCCACGCCGCCCACCGACGTCAAGCCCTTCTCGTCGCAGCCGCACCTGCTGTCGGCGCTGCAAGGCCCGCTGGCCATCGAAGGCGGCGTCTCTGGTGTGGACCGCAGCCTGGTCAAGGCCTTCGTGTTGTCGGGCGAGGGCAATGCCCCGCTGATCGCGATCGGCGTTCAACCGCCTGAAGTCGACCAGATCGACGTGCTCAACGTCTACGACGATTCGAGCCAGATGAACAAGGTCGGGACACTCACGTCCACCGGCCTGACCGGCTTGCTGATGGCGCCGGCGCTGACTTTTGTCGGGCCGACCGACCACGGCGAGCCTGCAGTTTTCCCGGGTGGCATCAGCTTCGGCCGCATCGCCTACAACTCGACGACGGGCTCCTACGCCACCGACAGCATCGTCAGCACGATCGAGGTCTTCAACCTGATGATGGGCAGCGGCAACGACCGCCTGACCATCGAAGGCACGCTGCGCGCGGCGATCGAGCCGCAGCAGGGCAGCACGCCGGCCGGCCCGGCGCGCCACGGCACCATCACCCTGATCCAGGGCGGCGGCAACCTGAGCAAGGCTGACGGCAGCATCGGCGGCGACACCATCACGGTGCTCGGCGGTGGCGGTGCCGGTTCACCGCTGGTGATCTACGGCGACACCTCGCAGGACGGCCTGTGGTACTCGGGTGACCCCGCCCGCACCGGCCGCACGCTGGCCCAGAACTGGGCCGACGTGGCCGTCTTCGGCCCGAAGTTCAGCGACCCGGTCGGCACGGCCGACGACGCCTTCCGCTTCGGCCTGGCCAACCCCTTCGACAACGCCGGCAACGACACCATCGACGCCAGCGCGCTGACGGCAGGGCTGGTGATCGGCAGCCCCAGCATCGGCGTCACGGTGTACGGCGGTGCCGGCAACGACACCATTCGCGGCAGCCAGCTCGACGACCATCTGGCCGGCGGCACGGGCAACGACGACATCGCGGGCGAGAGTGGCAACGACCACATCTACGGCGATTCCGGTTTTATCGTCGACCCGATCACGCGCACGCTGCTTGTCGTGACCAGCGTTGTCGGCTCAACGGTTGTACCCGCACCGGTGCGCGACACGCTGATTGCCGGCCGCGACACGCTGCGTGGCAACAGTGGTGACGACATCATCTTTGGCGACCACGGTGTCATCGACCAGGACCTGCCGGTGCTGGCGACCAGCCTGAATGCGCAGCCGCGCATTGGCGGCGCAAGCGGCGGCGCAACGCCGGTCTTCGGCGTGGACATCTTGCGTGTCGAGCAGTCGCTCGGCTCATTCATCAGCCTCAGCGTGGCCCCGGCCAGCCTCAAGTTGTTCAGCACCACGCAGGTGTACGACGTGCGCACCGTGCAGCCTGCCAACGGCGACAACGATGTCATCGAGGGCAACGACGGCCGCGACCGCCTCTTCGGCGGCCAGGGTGTTGACACCATCAACGGCGGTGCCGGCTCCGACGTCATCTTCGGCGATCAAGGCCACATGGGCTACCGCTCGAAGGACTACTTCGTCGCTGTCGCTGCCGACACCGACCTCTCCACGCTCGACGTGGTCGAGAGCATCGACACCGCAGCCAACCTCGGTGCGGGCGACGTCATCACCGACGATCTTGCCGACGACATCATCTTCGGCGGCCAGGGCGGCGACACCATTGACGCCGGCCGCGGCCAGAACATCGTCTTCGGCGACCACGGCCGCATCCTCGGCGTCGACAGCGTGGTGGCCACGCTGGCCAACCGCCCGATCGGCGACCCGGACGCGTCCAAGACCGACGACGACTACCAGGTCCAGGTGCTGGGGCTGGTGACTTCCATCGACGCCGGCACCGTCAACGGCACGGGCAACGAGTTCGGCAACGGCAACGACACCATCACCACCGGCATCGGCCGCGACATGATCTTCGGCGGTGGTGGCGACCTCGACACCATCAACACCTTCGCCAGCGGCCTGGTGAGCACGGCCGCAGGGTACGCCGCGGCCTATGCCGCGGCTGCCGCGGCCGACGGCAACAACATCGTCTTCGGCGACCACGGCCTGGTCGACTACCTGGCCGAAGAGATCGCGCAGAACCAGTCGGGTCGCAACCCGCTGCGCACGATGGACATCGACCGCATCTGGTCGTTGTTCACGCCGCTGGGCGGCAGCGACAGCATCACCGCAGGCAACGCCAACGACATCGTGTTCGGCGGCTACGCCAGCGACACGGTGAACGCGGGCCACGGCAAGAACATCGTCTTCGGCGATGCCGGGCAGGTGACTGCGGCGACCACCGACGACGCGCTGATGCGCTTCGGCGTGCACGAGATGACGATCGGCGAGATCGTCAGCGTCGCCTTCGTGGACGGCGCGGCGGACAGCATCGTCAGTGGCGACCACGACGACATCATCTTGGGTGGCGCCGGCGGCGACCTGCTGGACAGCGGCAAGGGCGACAACGTGGTCTTCGGCGACCACGGGCGGATCCTCACGCTGAACAACCACATCGCGCAGGGCGACACCGCCCGCGATGTGAACACCATTATCGGCAGCACACCGCGTGCTGCCGGCGACCGGCCGCTGACCTACGCGCTCATCACCTCGGTGGTGCCGGCGGGCGAGATCGGCGGCAACGACACCATCACCACCGGCATCGGACGCGACACCGTGCTCGGCGGCGCCGGCAACGACATCATCAACACCTACGCCAGCGCAAGCCTGGGCGGCGCGGCTGCGGCCGGCACCGCGGCGCTGGACGCGAACAACATCGTCTTCGGCGACTACGGCCTGGTCGACTACCTGAGCGAGGAACTGCTGCAGGGCGGCGCGGGCAATTCGACGCTCGAGGCCTTCGTGCGCAGCAACGTCGCCCTGAGCGTGGCGAGCAACCGCGTGCGTGCGGCCGACATCGACCGCGTGTGGTCGATCGAGACCGCGCTGGGCGGCAGCGACAGCATCACCGCAGGCAACGCCAACGACATCGTCGTCGGCGGCATGGCGGGTGACACGGTGAACGCCGGCCACGGCAAGAACATCGTCTTCGGCGACGCCGGCCAGGTGACGGCGGCGACCCAGGACGACCCGTTGGTGCAGATCTCGGTCCACGCCTTCACGGTGGGCGAAGTGGTCAGCATCGCCTTTGCCGACGGCGGCGCGGACACGATCCGCGCCGGCGACGACGACGACATCCTGATCGGCGGGCGCGGCGGCGACCTCGTCGACACCGGCACCGGCGACAACGTGGCCTTCGGTGACCAGGGCCGCATCCTGATGCTGACCAACCACGCTGTGGGCGGCGCGGCCGACTACAACAGCGTCGTCGGTGCACCGGCTCGGCCGGTGGGTGACCACCCGCTGACCTATGCCCTGATCACCGCCCTGGTGGATGCCGGTGGCGGCGACGGCAACGACACGCTGACCGGTGGCGCCGGCCGCGGCGTCGTGGTCGGGCAGCCCACGGCAGCAAACGCCCGTGGCGGTCGCGACATCCTCATCGGTGGCAACGGTGACGACACCATCAACACCTTCGCCAGCACCAGCCTGGGCAGCATGACGGGAACGGCAGCGGCCGACGGCAACAACATCGTCATCGGCGACTACGGCCTGGTCGACTACCTGTCGGAAGAATTGCTGCAGAGCGGCAACCCGGCGGTGAAGCTGCTCGACTTCGTCCTGAGCCCGAACCCCGATGCGCTTGCCACCGCGAAGACCGATCCGGTGACCGGCCTGCCGGTCAACCGAATCCGCACCGCCGACATCGACCGCATCTGGTCGCTGGAGGGCACGGTGCTGGTGGGTGGTGTCCTGAAGAACGTCACCTCGCTTGGCGGCAACGACACCATCACCGGTGGCGATCGCAACGACATCATCATCGGCGGCACCGGTGCCGACGTGATCTTCGGCGGCTTCGGCAACACCACCACGGGCGAAGGC
>JAYVDE010000383.1:0-4696 GCA_043749575.1 Burkholderiaceae bacterium
GCGATCATCGGCGCGAACATCTTTCGCGACCTGTTCTCGTCGGTGCGCGATGTGGTGGGCGGTCGCGCCGGCGGTTATGAACGCGCGCTGTCGGGCGCCCGCGATGCTGCCCTGAGCGACATGAAAGAAGCCGCAAAGGAACTGGGTGCCGACGGCATCATCGGCATCGACTTCGACTACGAGGTGCTGGGCGAGAGCAACGGCATGATGATGGTGGCCGTCAGCGGCACTGCGGTGAAGATGGCCTGAGCGCGGGGTGGCGGGACGCTCAGCGCGCTGGCGGGGCCTTCAGCCCGTCGGCGGCTTCATCGCCGGGTGGCTGGCCGGCAGCCGTGCCCGGCCGAACAGCTTGTCGCGCAGCGTGCCGGGCCGGTGCGCGGTCTTGAAGGCGCCGCGGGCCTGCAACTCGGGCACCACGTGGCGGCCGAAGTCCAGCCAGCAGGCCGGGGTCACGGTGCGCGACAGGTTGAAGCCGTCGACGCCGGCCGCCTCGGTCCAGTCGATCAGCGCCTGCGCCACCTGTTCGCCCGAGCCCACGATCGGGCTCTGGCGGCTGCCCAGCACCATCTGCTCGAGCAGCTTGCGTCGGGTCCACGCCGGCCCCTGGCTGCGTTTGATGGCCTCCACGTTGGAGGTGATGGCCTGGCTGGCGCTGGCGTCGACCGGCTCGTCGAGGTCGAACTTCGCCAAGTCAACCCCCAGCGACGCGGCGGCATGCACCAGCGCGGCTTCGCTGCTGACGTACTGGCGGTAGTCGTCGAACTTGTCGCGCGCCTCGGCCTCGGTGGCGCCGGTGACCACGGTGGCGCCGAGGAAGACCTTGATGTCATCGGCCGCCCGACCACCGGCCACCGCCAGCGCGCGAATGTCGTCGACGATGGCCTTGACAGCGGCCACACCCTGGCCGTTCAAGAACACACATTCGGCATGGGTGGCTGCAAACTGCCGGCCGCGTGGCGACGAGCCGGCCTGGTAGAGCACGGGGGTGCGCTGCGGCGACGGCTCGCTCAAGTGGATGGCGTCGACCTGGTACTGCTTGCCGTGGTGGTGGATGGCGCGCACTTGGGCTGCATCGGCATAAACGCCGCTGGCACGGTCGGCGTGCACCGCATCATCGGCCCAGCTGTGCTGCCACAGCTGGTAGACCAGCGCCATGTACTCGTCGGCCAGGTCGTAGCGGTCGTCGTGGGCCGGCTGCTGCGCAAAGCCGTTGGCGCGGGCCGCACTGTCCAGATACCCGGTGACGATGTTCCAGCCGACCCGGCCGCGGCTCAGGTGGTCGAGCGTGGACATGCGGCGCGCGAACAAAAACGGCGCCTCATACAGCAGGTTGGCGGTGACACCGAAGCCCAGGTGCGTGGTGGCCGCAGCCATCGCCGGGATCAGCAGCATCGGGTCGTTGACCGGCACCTGCACCGCACCGCGCAGCGCCGCATCGGCGTTGCCGCCGTAAACGTCGTAGACGCCCAGCACATCGGCCAGGAACAGGCCGTCGAACAGCGCGGCTTCCAGCGTACGGGCCAGCTCGGTCCAGTAGTGGATGTCGAGGTAGCGGGTCGACTGGTCATCGGGGTGGCGCCACAGCCCTTGCTGGATGTGGCCGACACAGTTCATGTCGAAAGCGTTGAGCAGGATCTCGCGGGGCATGGGGGGCTCGCTGGCAATGGGCCATTGATGGGCCATCGATGGGCCATCGACGGGCCGGGGTGGCCAGTGTCGCGGCAAATGCCACCGCTGAGCGCCGCTGAGCGCCGCCGAAAGTCAAGCGCCGGGCAACCTGCCAGGCCCCGGGAGGGTCAGCCCGGCGCCGAATCCTCGATGAAGCACTTCAGCAGCTTTTTGAGCTGCTCGACTTTGCGCGGCCCCATCGCCACTTCGAGCGCGCCGTGGTGGGCGTCGACGCTGACCTTCAAGCGCGACACCACTTCAAGGCCCAGGTCGCTGACGTAGACCAGCACCTTGCGGTTGTCCTGCGCATCGGCGGCGCGCTGCACCAGGTTGCGACTGACCAGCCGGTCGATGTTCTTGGTCAGCGCCGGGTGGTTCATCAGCACCAGTTCGGCCAGCTCGCCCATCGAGCGGCCGCGCTCGTCGGACAGCAGCTGCAGGATGCGCCACTGCTCTTCGGTCACCTCCTCGGCGGCAATCGACTGGGCCAGCCCGATGTGCATGCGGCGGTTGGCGGACGCCAGCAGGTAGGCGAGGTACTCAGACAGATCTTGGTCGGGCATGGTAGGTGCAATCACGCAGTTCGTTCAGTGCCAAGTCTACGCAGAATTGCTTTCCGGGGAAACCACCTTGGTGCGGCTTGCGCGAAGTCTGGCCGCCCTGTCCCAAATTGGTGCAAGCTCGGAGCCCACATGCAGCCATCGTCAAGCCTCGTTTCCTGCGTGGCCGCCGGCCGATCCATCGGTCAGCGGCCGCTGCTGCGTGCGCGCCTGCCAGGCGGTGTGTTGTCGCCGCCGGTGGCGCCGCGCCACGACATCACCGTGGCCTTGTGCGTGCCCTTGGGCGGCACCGCCGGACTCTGGGGCCCGTCGGCGATGGCCTCGGCGCGGCTGGCGGTGGCCGAGCTCAACCGCGAGTCCGGCATCATCGGCCGCGCTTGCCGGCTGCTGACCGTCAACGCCGCCGACGATGCGCCCGACATCGAACAAACGCTGATGGAGCTGGTGGACACCGGTGAAGTCGACGCGCTGATCGGCATGCACACCAGTGCCGTCCGCCAGCGCATCCTGGGTGCCGTGGGCGGCCACATCCCGATCGTCTACACGCCCTTGTACGAGGGCGGCGAAACCACGCCGGGCGTGTTTGCGATCGGCGAGGTCACGGCACGCCAGTTGCAGCCGGCCTTGCGCTGGCTGGGCCAGCACCGCGCGCCCCGGCGCTGGCTGGCGGTGGGCAACGACTATGTCTGGCCGCATGTCTCGCATCGCCAGGCGCGCCAGTACATCGTCGAGGCCGGCGGCGAGATGGTGGCCGAAACCTATGTGCCGTTCGGCACCTCGGACTACAGCGAGGTGCTTGAACAAATCCGCACCTGCCACGCTGACGCGGTGCTGGTCTCGCTGGTCGGCCAGGACGCGGTCGACTTCAACCGGGCTTTCGGCCGGGCCGGGCTGTCGAACGCCGTCCTGCGCCTGTCCTGCGCCATCGGTGAGAACGAATTGCTGGGCATCGGTGCCGACAATGCCGACGAGCTCTACGTCTCCAGCGGCTACTTCGCCACACTGGACACCGACGCCAACCTGGCCTTCAAAGAACGCTACCGCGACCACTTTGGTGAGCGCGCACCGACGCTCAACACCTTTGGCCAGTCGACTTACGAGGGTGTGCACTTTCTGGCCGCCTTGCTGGGCCAGGCCTTGCGCTCGCCCGCTGACTGGGCCCGGCTGGGCCAATCGCCGCTGGCCTACCGCAGCGCACGCAACGCCCGCTACGACGGCGGTGGTCTCAGCTACACCCCCATCTACCTGGCGCGGGCCGAGGGCCACAGCTTTCGCGTGCTCGCCCGGTTCTAATGGCACTCATTTGAAAGGAATCGCATGTCGATGGCGGTAGATCCCACTTTGTCCGATGCCGTGACGCGCTGGCTGACGGCGTTCGAAGCTGCGCTGGCCGCAGCCGATGGCACGGCGCTGACCGCGCTGTTTGCGCCCGACGCGCACTGGCGCGACCTGCTCGCCCTGACCTGGAACGTCACCACCGTCAGCGGCGTGCAGCCGGTGGTCGATGCGCTGTTGCTGCACAGTGCCGGAGCCGCGGCGGGTTGTATTGAAAACCCCACAAACCCGGCCGCAAACCCGGTCGTGCATCCGGCTGCATGCCCGACCGGGTTCGCAATCGATCTGCAGCGCACGCCGCCACGCCGGGTGATGCGCGCCGGCGCGCCCTGTATCGAAGCGTTTTTTAAGTTTGAGACCCGCCAGCTGCGCGCCCAGGGCCTGTTACGCCTGCACCCGGATGCCGCTGCCGGCGGTTTGCATCCCGCCTGGACCCTGTTCACCGCCGCCGATGAAATCAAGGGCTTCGAGGAAACCACCGGCAGCCGCCGCCCGCACGGCGAATCGTATTCACGCGAATTCAGCGGGCCGAACTGGCTCGACAAACGCCGCGCTGCCCTCGCCTATGCGGAGCACGACCCCGAGGTGCTGGTGGTCGGCGGCGGCCATGCCGGCCTGTCGATGGCCGCGTGCCTGCGCCACTTGAATGTCGACACGCTGATCGTTGACCGCGAGGCGCGCATTGGCGACAACTGGCGCACGCGCTATCACGCGCTCACGCTGCACAACCAGGTGCAGGTCAACCACCTGCCCTACCTGCCGTTTCCGGCCAGCTGGCCGACCTACATTCCGAAAGACAAGCTGGCCAACTGGTTTGAAGCCTATGTCGAGAGCCTCGAACTCAACTTTTGGACCCGCACCGAATTTACCGGTGGCAGCTACGACGAGGCCAGCGGGCGCTGGTGCGTGACGCTGCAGCTGGCCGATGGCAGCAGCCGCACCATGCGGCCGCGCCATGTCGTGATGGCGACCGGCGTCAGCGGCATTCCTTACGTGCCCGAGATACCGATCCTCAAAAACTACGGCGGCCAGGTGATGCATTCGAGCCAATACCGCGACGCAGCACCGTGGCAGGGCCGCGACGTGATGGTGATCGGCACCGGAACCAGTGGCTACGACATCGCGCAGGATTT
>JAYVDE010000384.1:0-4690 GCA_043749575.1 Burkholderiaceae bacterium
TCATGGTCTCGCCGCCGCGGCCAACGGCCGCCGAGATCATGATCGGCAGGCTCACCTTGTCCTCTGCAAAGACCTCCTGAATCGCAACCAGCGCCGCCTTGGCGTTGAGCGAGTCGAAGATCGTTTCGACCAGCAGCACGTCCGAGCCGCCGGCGATCAGCGCGCGCGTTTGCTCCACGTATGCCTGCTTGACCTGATCGAACGTGACGACGCGAAAACCCGCATCGTCGGCGTCGGGCGAATTGGTCAGCGACACCGTGAGCGGGCCAATCGCGCCGGCCACGAAGCGCTGCCGGCCGTCGGCATTCGCCACGCGGTCCGCCCACTCCCGACACTGACGCGCCGACTGCTCGTTGACCTCCCAGGCCAAGTCTTGGAGGAACTTGGTGTCGATGATCTTCTGGTAAAACTCCGGGTCTTTGCGACCGCCGTGCTCGCGCGGGTCGTCGACGAAGAACTCGCTCTGCGTGATGCTGGTGGCGCCGAAGGTGTTGGTCTCGATGATATCCGCGCCGGCTTCCAGGAAGCGGCGGTGGATGTCGCAAATCATCTTCGGCTGCGTGAGCGAGAACAGATCGCCGTTATTGAGCAGATCCTTCTTGGAATCCTTGAAGCGCTCACCACGGATGTCTTGCTCCTTCATGCCGTAGGTGCGGATGGTGGTGCCCATCGCGCCGTCGATGATGGCGATGCGCCGCGCCAGCAGTGCGGGCAGCTGGGCGCCGCGGGTGTAGGCACGGGCAGCAACGGCGGGGCTGGCGGGGGCGGTTTGGCTCATCGGTCCATTGTAGAAGTCGGGCCCGAGGCAGCATTCGCCGTCGCGGCCGCAACCATGTTGCATGCCCTGTTACAACCGCCAGCCCGGCGGCATCGCCCATTGATCCCGCGCGAACAGTGGGTTGGGTGTTCGCTGGTGTGCGAACACCTCACGCCGATGAGTGTCTGCGCGAACATGCTTTGATTTTGCGGTCCTCGCGCCAGGCCCGCGCAGGTGCTCAGTTCAAGCGCTCAGTGCAGGCGCACCGGCTGCTGGGCCAAGGTGGCATAACCGGCGAGAAACTCGTCGACCGCGGCGAGTGCCGCTTCCTGGCTGTCGGCACCGGCCACCAGCGCCTGCATGCCCTGCTGGAATGAGGCGGCCACCAAGCCCTGGATGAAGATTTCCTTGCCGGCGACCTTGTCGACGATTTCGAAGCCACCGCGCGACGGACCGCTGGCGGGCGTTGCGGAGCCGGCATCGGCCAGCCCGTCGCCTGCAAGCCCGTTCACCAGCCCGGCGTCACCCCCCAACGCGGCCGGCAGCTCGAAGGCGACGACGACAAAACTGTCTGAGTTGTAGAGCATTTGCATGGAAGTTCTCCTTGTAGTGCAGGTGGGGCCGACACGTCCGGGTTCAAGGTCACATCAAGGCGGCAGGCTGGGCTCCTCGCGCAGCCGCAGCTCGAACACGTCGCCCGAGCGCAGCGCGGTGAAACGCAGCAGCAGCGGCCAGTGGCCGCGTGCCGCGTCGAGCCAGGCTTCCACCCGCAGGCCCTCGGGACGCGGCGGCTCGCGGCGCCAGCGCTCGGTGGCGACCGGGCCCAGCGCAGTGGCCAGCAAGTCCTCGTCCGCGGGCTGAAAGTGCCACAGCGCACCGCCGCCGCGGGCGTCGACGACAAACAAACTGATGGTGGTGGACCGCCCGGCGTCGGCCACGTCTGCGGCGACCCGCCCAGCGGCCGACGCTGCGGCGGTGCGGATGGCGACGAACTGCGGCAACCAGCTCAAACGGTCTTGCGCACCGGGCCAGGCGGGGTAGTCGACCGCCGGCCCTGAAAACCCGATGCGGCCGATGTCGCGCCGGAAGTTGGCCGCCTGCAGTGGGCCGCCGCGGCGCCGGTCGGTGAAGCGCTCGGGCGCAAGGCCGGCGCGGTCGAACCCACCCTGGCTGGTTTGCACCACCAGCGCCTGCGTGGCGCCGAGGCCGTCCAGCGCCAGCTGGTAACGCGCGCCGTCGTGGCGCCAGGACAGCGTGGCTTCACCGGCCTGGCCGTTGTAACGCAAGGCATAACGCAAGTGCACCGGCGGCGGGATGCGGGTGGCGTAGACCGGCGGCGCGGCATCGCCGCCGCCGGGCGGGCTGGGCGGCGCGTGGTGTTCGAGGTCGTCGGCCAGCGCGGCACCGGCGGCGGCAGGCGCAGCCCCGCCAGCCGCCGCCGGTGCCGCGGGCACTGCGGCGGCAAGCGGGAGCACGGCGGCAGCGGGTGCAAGCTCGGCCCGCGAGGGCGCTGCGGCCCGCAGCCGTTCAGGCGACTGCGCGGGTGTCACCGCCACCGCCAGGACCACGGACCGCGGGGCGGCAGGTTTTGCGGCGGGCCCCGCGGCCGGTTCCGCGGCGAGTTCAGCGGCCGGTTCAGCGGCCGATTCAGCGGTCGGTGTGGCGGCCACCGCCACCCAGGTTCGCACCCGCAGCGCTGGGCGCAGCGCCAGCGGCGGCGCCCGTTCATCCGCCGCCGCGCCCAGCCGCTGCGGCAGCACCGGCGCCAGCACATCGATCAGCGCCGCATGCAAACCCAGCACCGCGGCGGCCACGCCCAGCACCGTGCCGGGCCGGCGGCGGTGCGTGGCCAGGGGCGGCGGGAGGCTGGGTAAAGGCGTGGTGGCCATCGGAACCGGCAGCGCCGGCAGGGGTGCAGAGGGACGGCTGGGCGGATCGGCGGAAGCTTGGGCGGGCGGCGGGACGGACGCCACACGGCTGGCGTGGCGAACACCGCAACGCGGCGGACACCGGACAATATGGCAATACCACCCGCACTGGCAGCCCCCATCGGGGTCCGGCCGGACCGCCTGTCCTCAAATCCCCTCCGCCGATGAAACTCGCCACCTACAAAGACGGTTCGCGCGATGGCCAGTTGCTCGTCGTCTCACGCGACCTGGGCCTGGCCCAATTTGCCACCGGCGCCGCTTCCCGGCTGCAGCAGGCGCTGGACGACTGGAACTTCATCTCGCCGCAGCTACAAGACTTGTACGTCGCGCTCAACCAGGGCCGGGCCCGCCATGCGTTTGCCTTCGATCCCCGGCTGTGCATGGCGCCGCTGCCACGGGCCTACCAGTGGGCCGACGCCTCGGCCTACCTGCCGCACATCGAACGGCTGCGCCAGGCCCGCGGCGCCGCGCTGCCCGACACCTTGCGCAGCGACCCGCTGATGTACCAGGGCGGCAGCGACGACTTCCTCGGCCCCTGCGACGACGCCTGGTTCGGCTCGGCCAGCTGGGGCATCGACTTCGAGGCCGAGCTGGCGGTGATCACCGGCGACGTGGCCATGGGCGCCAGCCCCGAGCAGGCGCTGGACGGCGTGCGCCTGCTGCTGCTGGCCAACGACTGGAGCCTGCGCCACCTGGTGCCCAGCGAGCTGGCCAAGGGCTTCGGTTTCTTGCAGAGCAAGCCGGCCACCGCCTTCAGCCCGGTGGCGGTGACGCCCGACGAGCTGGGGGGTGCCTGGCAAGGCGGCCGGGTGCATTTGACGCTGCAGTCGGCCTTGAACGGCAAGACGCTGGGCCAGAACGAGACCGGGCCCGAGATGCATTTCCACTTCGGCCAGCTGATCGCCCACCTGGCCAAGACACGCCAGGTGCGGGCCGGCTCGGTGATCGGCTCGGGCACGGTCAGCAATGCCGACGCCGCCAAGGGTTTCAGTTGCCTGGCCGAGCAACGGGCGCTGGAAACGCTGCAGCTGGGCGCGCCGAAAACGCCGTTCCTGGCGCTGGGCGACCGCTTGCGCATCGAGATGAAGGGCCGCGACGGCCTGAGCGTGTTCGGCGCGATCGAGCAGACCGTGGCCGGGCCGCAGGTGCTGCAGGCGCCGGCAGCGGCCGGGCTTGCCGACGCTGCCGAGATCGACGCGCCCGCCGAACAGCCCAACGACCCGACGGCCGACGCCTGAGCGGCCAGCACCTGCCGCAAAGCACCACGCCAAACACCCCACACCGCAGCCACCGACCCCGATGACCGAATTCCCCCGCGCGCTCAAACACGCCACGTTGTGGCTGCTGCTGGGCTGCGGCGTGTTCCTGGCAGTGCAGGCCTGGCAAGCGCAGCAGCGCCAGAGCCTGTTCAGCGCCACGGGCGGGGTGATCGAACTGCGCCGGGCGCCCGACGGCCACTTCCACTGGCCCGGTGAGGTCAACGGCGTGGCGGTCGAGTTTCTGGTCGACACCGGCGCCACCCGCAGCGCGTTGCCGCAGGCCCTGGCCGAGGCCGCCGGCCTGACCCCCGAGGGCCGTGTGCAGTCGGCCACCGCCGGCGGCACGGTGACCGGCTGGGTCGGCCGCGGCACGCTGCAGCTGCGGGGCGGTGTGCGGGTCGACCGGCTGGCTATCACCGTGCTGCCGTCACTGGGCTCGCCCTTGCTGGGCATGGACGTGCTGGGGCGCCTGACCTTCAGCCAGGACGGCGGGGTGTTGCGGCTGCGCCCGGCCGGGCCCTAAGGCGAATGGCACTTACTTTGGCATTTCAACCGGCGGCGAGACGTGCAAGTGGTTGAAAGCAAAGGGAGGAGGCTGACCCAGGGTCGATAGCATGGTTGTTTACGAAGCACCCAAGCCATCAACCAAAGGCCAGCCAGCATGGATCGTAAAGTTTCCAGCGACTTACATCAACGTCGAAGCCGCATTGAGCGTCGCGCGAAGTCGACCGGGGCGATGGAGTTCT
>JAYVDE010000385.1:0-12215 GCA_043749575.1 Burkholderiaceae bacterium
AATCTGGCCGGCTACAACAAGAAGTTGGACGATGCCAAGACGCGCGGCGAGCTGATCCCCAACCCCTTCAGCCTGACGCCCGACGCGCCCGAGCCGATCGACCGTTTGCCGTTCATCGTGGTGGTGATCGACGAGCTCGCCGACCTGATGATGGTGGTGGGCATGAAGATCGAGGAGCTGATCGCCCGGCTGGCACAAAAGGCCCGCGCTGCCGGCATCCACCTGATCCTGGCCACCCAGCGGCCCAGCGTCGACGTCATCACCGGCCTGATCAAGGCCAATATTCCAACCCGGCTCTCGTTCCAGGTATCGAGCAAGATCGACAGCCGCACCATCCTCGACCAGATGGGCGCCGAGGCGCTGCTGGGGCAGGGCGACATGCTCTACCTCACACCCGGTGGCGGCTTGCCGGTGCGGGTGCATGGCGCTTTTGTGTCCGATGAAGAGGTGCACCGCGTCGTCCAATACATCAAGAGCCAGGGCGCGCCCAACTACATCGAGGGCATCCTCGAAGGCGGCACGCTGGACGGCGATGCCGAGGGCGGGCCGGGCGGGGTGGGCGGCGCTGATGCCGAGGCCGACCCGATGTACGACCAGGCGGTGGCCATCGTGCTGCAGAACAAAAAGGCCTCGATCTCGCTGGTGCAGCGTCATTTGCGCATCGGCTATAACCGCGCTGCGCGGCTGCTCGAGCAAATGGAGAAGTCGGGCCTGGTCTCTGCGTTGTCGTCCAGCGGCAACCGCGACCTGCTGGTGCCCCGGCGTGATGAATGATCGGTACCCGATGAAACGCTGCAGGTTCCTGCTGGCCGGGATGCTGGCCGGCTTGCTGACGGTCACCGGCGCGCAAGCCGACCCGGTGGACACGCTGCGCGAGTTTGCCCGCGACGTGAAGAGCGGCCGCGCCAATTTCAGCCAGACCGTCAGCTCACCCGACGGTGCGAAGAAAAAAACCTCCAGCGGCAGTTTTGAGTTCAGCCGGCCGAACCGCTTCCGCTTCGCCTACAACAAGCCGTTTGAGCAGCTGATCGTCAGCGATGGCCAGAAAGTGTGGCTGCACGACATCGACCTCAACCAGATCAGCGTGCGCCCGCTCGACCAGGCGCTGGGCGGCACGCCGGCCGCGCTGCTGGCCGGCGGCTCGCTGGAGCGTGATTTCGAGCTGACTGCGCTGCCTGCGCGCGACGGCCTGGAATGGGTGCAGGCCAAGCCGCGAGCCAAGGACGGCACGGTGGCTGAGATGCGGGTCGGGTTTCGCGGCAAGGACCTGGTCGCGCTGGAACTCGTCGACGCTTTCGGCCAGCGCTCGGTGCTGTTGTTCAGCGCGGTGCAGCAGGGCGTGGCGGTGCCGGCCGAGCGGTTTCGTTTCGTGCCGCCGGCCGGGGCCGATGTGATCGGCAACTGACACCGTGGCTCAATCGCGCGGTGCCGGCGCGTCGGCCGCTGGCTGGGCAGCGTCGGCCGCGAAGCTCAGCCGCACGACCAGCCCGCCCAGGGCGCTGGTGTCGAGCTGCAGCCCGGCATGGTGCAGTTCAGCGATCTCGCGCACGATCGCCAGCCCCAGGCCGCTGCCATCGCCGCTGGCGCCGCGGCCGCGCACGAAGCGCTCCAGCACCGCGCCCCGTTCGTCGGCCGGCAGGCCGGGCCCGCTGTCGGCCACCGCCAAGCTGGGCGGGTGGTCGCTGACGCTGATCTCCACCCGTGCGCCTGGCGGGACGTAGCGCAGCGCGTTGTCGACCAGGTTGGCCAGCGCCTCGCTCACCAGTTCGGCCTGCACACTGGCCATGACCGGGTGTGCGGGGGCCACCAGCTCCAGGTCGATCTGCCGGGCCAGTGCGGCGTCCAGGTACAGGGCCCCCACGTCGTGGGCCAGGACCACCAGGTCCACCGGCTGGCGGTCCAGCTCGAAGGCGGTTTCCGGATCGAGCCGGCCCAGCACCAGCAACTGCTGCAGCAGGCGCGCGGTACGCTGGGTGCTGCCCTGCAGCTCGGCAATCACAGCTTGGGCGCTGGCCAGATCGGGTGCTGCCGCCGCGCGCGACAAGCCCAGCTGCAGGCCGGCCAGCGGGGTGCGGATCTGGTGCGCGGCGTTGGCGGCAAAGCGGCGCTCGCGCAACAGCAACTGGTGGATGCGGACCAGCAGGTCGTTCAGCGCGCTGGCAAACGGCAACAGCTCGCGTGGCACGCCCTGGACGTCGATCGTCTGCAACGAGCGATGCGAGCGCTCGTTCCAGCGTGTGGCGATCCGCTCCAGCGGCAGCAAGGTCCAGCGCAGCGCCAGCACGATGGCCACCGCCGCGGCCAGCAGCAGCAGCCCCAGCGGCAGCAGCATCAGCTGCAGGTCGGCGCGCTCGCCGCCGCGCTTGACCAGGGTTTCGGCCACCGTCACCTGGACCTGGCTGGCGCCGCTGCCGACCGTGACCTCGGCCACGCGCACCGGCTGACCGGCAAAAGCGGCGTCGAAGACCCGGCCGTCGTTGTAGCGTGCCTCCTGGCGGCCAGACTGTGGCATGCCGGCGTGCCCGGCGACATGGCGCTGCTGCTGGCGCACGCTGAAATAGCTGCTGTCGACCACGTCGTAGGACAGGATGGCCTCGGCGTTGTGCCCCAGGTCGACCACCGCCTGGCCATCGACGACACGCACCTGGCGGGCCAACGCGCGGGCGGTGTCGAGCAGCCAGCGGTCGAAGGTGTGGTCGGTCAGCGTCTGCGCGGTGTACAGGCCCAGTGCGCCGGTGGCGGCCACGATCAGCAGCAAGGGCAGCAGCAGGCGGCGCAGCAGGTCGCGCCAGAGCGCCGGTGCCGGGGCAGCGGGCCCGGCGGCCGGCGGCAGCGCCGATGGGATCGACGTCGGCTCGGCCATGTCAGACCACCGACGCGCCGGTCGGCGCGGTGCCCACTGCCGCCGGGCGCGCGTCTTCCAGGGCCAGTTGGTAGCCGAAACCGCGCAGCGTGCGGATCACGACGTTCGATCCGGCCAGCCGGCGCCGCAGGCGCGAAATGTAGAGCTCGGCCGCGCTGTCGTTGATCTCCAGGTTGCGCTCGGACAAGGCCTCGATCAGCACGCGTTTCGGGCACAGGCGCGGCGCCCGGCGCACCAGCATGCCCAGCACCTCGAACTCGCGCGGTGACAGCTCCAGTGTCTGGTCGCCCAGGCAGGCCCGGCCTTCGTCGCCCAGCCAATGCAGGTCGCCAAAGCTCAGCCGTGCACCCGCTGCCTGGCCAGTGCGGCGCAGCAAGCCCTCCACCCGCGCATCCAGTTCTTCGGCCGCAAAGGGCTTGACGAGGTAGTCGTCGGCGCCCTGGCGCAGGCCTTGCACCCGGTCGGCCACCTGGTCACGCGCGGTCAGTACCAGCACCGCCGTGCGGCTATCGCTGCGCCGCAGCTCGGTCAGCAAGTCCATGCCGTTGCCGTCGGGCAGGCTCAGGTCGAGCAAGACCAGGTCGAACAGCCCCGGCTGGCCCAGTGCCGCGCGCGCCGCTGCCAGCGTGGCGGCCCACTGCAGCTGCCAGCCGCGGCCGACCCAGCGCAGCGTCAACTCGTGCGCGATGGTCGGGTCGTCTTCGATCAGCAGCATCAGCATCGCGGGAACCTGGGGTAATCGATAGGTGTTTGAAAGCTTGAAGGCCTAGCCTGCGGCATCTGCCGGCCCTGCGGGGCCATTGTCTGTTCTGGCCTGGTTCCCGATGCTTCGATCTGTTCTGCTGGTTTCTTGCCTGTCCACGGCCTTGTCTACTGCCCTGGCCGCGCCGGCCTGGGCCTGTCCCGATCTGGCCGGCGGCGACGCCGCCAGGTTGACGCTGGCGCAGGCGCTGGCCCGGGTGGCCGACTGCCACCCCGAGGTGCGCGCGGCGCGTGGTGCGCTGGGCGGCGCGGCGGCCGATGTGCAGGTGGCTGGCCAGGGGCCCAATCCGCAACTCACGCTGGGCGCCGGATCGGTGGGCAACAACCTGGGTGCCGGGCCACTGTGGCGCAAGACCTACGACCACTCGCTGCGGCTCGACCAGCTGATTGAGCGCGGCGGCAAACCCGCGCTGCGGCGCAGCGTGGCCGAAGCCGCCCGGCTGGCCGCCGCTGCCGATCTGGCCGACACCGGGCGCCGGGCGATCTCGGCGGTGGCCCATGCGCACCAGGATTTGTGGGCGGCGCAGGGCCGCCAAGCCCAGTTGCTGGCCGCGGCCGGTCTGAGCGCCGAGTCGCTGCGCCTGCTCGACCAGCGCGTGCGCGCCGGCGACGCTCCGGCGCTCGACGCCACCCGCTTTCGGCTCGACGACGCCCGCCTGCAGGCCGATCTGCGCCAAGCCGAGGCTGACCGGCAGGACTTGCAGCGGCAACTGGGCCTGCTGATCGGCGCCGGCACGGTGGCCGGCCAGTTGCAGGCCCAGGCGGTGGACCTCAGCGTCGACAACCCGGCCGCAGCGCCTTTGTCGGCTGCCGCCGTCGAAGCCGCCGCCACCGCCGCAGAGCGCCGGCCCGATGTGGCGGCCGCGCTGGCGCGGGTGGCCGCGGCCGAAGCGGCGCGCGACCTGGCCGCAGCCGCCGGCACGCGCGACGTCAGCGTCGGGCTGCAGTTTGATCGCTGGCCCACCAGCCCCACGAACACGAGCGGCACCGGCAACACCGTGTCGCTGAGCCTGACCGTGCCCTTGTTTGCGCGCCACGCCTTCGAGGGTGAACTGGCCCGCGCCGAGGCCGACTTGTCGGCCGCCCGCGAGGCCTTGCGCCGGGTGCGCGACAACGCCGGTACCGAATTGGCCCGCACCGCAGCCCAGGCCGGCGCGACGCAGGACCGGCGCCGCCTGGTGCTGGACCAACTGGAGCCAGCGGCCGAGAAAGTGGCCGCCGGTGCCGAGCTGGCTTACCGGCGCGGCGCCAGCAGTGCGCTGGAGCTGCTCGACGCCCGGCGCAGCCTGCGCGCGGTGCGCATCGAGCGCATCACGGCCGATGCCGACCTGGCCAAGGCGCTGGCCGACTGGCAAGCCGCCACGATGCCGATCGCGTTGAACCCCCTTCCTTGATGAACGTCCCGATGACTGACAACTGTTCCCCTCGCACGCTGGTCGCCATCCGGCCTTCGCCCATGCTGGCCGTCACCATGCTGGCGCTGGCCGCGCTGGTCTTGCTGACGGCTTGCAGCAAACCCGAAGCGGTCACGGCCGAGGCCAGGCCCACCATCGCCGGTGAACAGATCAGCTTTCCCGGCAAGCAGGACCCACCGACGCTGCGTTTGACCACCGTGGCCGCTGCCGCCGACCATCCGGTGGCGCTGCCCGGCCGGCTGGCCTGGGACGAAGACCACACCAGCCGGGTCTACGCGCCCTACGCCGGGCGCATCGAACGCCTGCTGGCCACCGTGGGCCAGCGTGTGCGGCGCGGCCAGGCGCTGGCGGTACTGAGTTCGGCCGACATCGGCCAGACCCAGGCCGATTTGCACAAGGCCGAGGCCGATCAGGCGCTGAACCGCAGCTCGCTGGCGCGGGTGCGCGACCTGGTCGAGGGTGGCGTGGTCGCCCGCAAAGACTTGGACCAGGCCGAGGCCGACCTGGCGCGCAGCAGCGCCGAGGTCAACCGCGCCCGCGCCCGACTGGCGCAGTACGGTGTTGCCGCCAGCGCGGTGACCCAGTCGCTGGCGCTTGCCGCGCCCTTGGACGGCCTGGTGGTCGAGCGCAACAGCAACCCCGGCGCCGAGGTGCGTACCGACCTGGCCGGCGCCGCGCTGTTCACGATCAGCGACCCGACCACGTTGTGGGCCACGCTCGACTTGGACGAGAGCCAGCTGGCGCTGCTCAAACCCGGTCAGGTGATCGAACTGGTCAGCGCCGCCTGGCCCGGCCAGTCGTTCAAGGCCTCGGTGCTGCACATTGGCGCGGCGGTGGACGCCGCATCGCGCACCGTCAAGGTGCGGGCTCGGGTGGCCAACCCCGAGGGCAAGCTGAAGGCCGAGATGTTCGTCACCGCCCAGGTGGCGGCCAGCGGCGGCCTGCCGCTGGTGCCGGCCGATGCGGTATTCCTGCGCGATGAGCAGTCGGCGGTGTTCGTGCCGCTGGGCGGCGGCCGCTTCGAGCGGCGCAAGGTCGAGGTGCGGGCGGCCGGGCCGCAGTGGCTGCAGGTGGTCTCCGGCCTGGCGGCGGGCGACCAGGTGGTGGTGGGCGGCGCGCTCTACCTGAACCAGTTGCTGGATGCTGCCAAATGATGCAGAAATTCGTCCAGTTTTCGCTGCGCCAACCGCTGTTCATCTGGCTGGGCTTGGCGCTGTTTGTCGGCGCCGGCGTGATCGCGTTCCAGAACTTGGCCGTAGAGGCCTTTCCGGATGTCTCGGACACCCAGGTCAACGTCATCGCGCTCTACCCTGGGCGCGCCGCCGAGGAGGTCGAAAAGCAGGTGACGCTGCCGATTGAGATCGCGCTGACCGGCATCCCGGGCACGGTGCGGCTGTTCAGCCACACCCAGTCCGGGCTGATGTTTGCCATGGTCACCTTCGACGACAAACCGGGCGACCAACTGGCGCGCCAGCAAATCCTGGAGCGGCTGCGCTCGGTCGATCTGCCGGCGGGTGTGGAAGTCAACGTGCCGCCACCGTCCACCGCCATTGGCGAGATCATGCGTTTCCGCTTGCGTGGCGACGGCTACACGCCGCGCGAGCTGCGCGAAACGCAGGACTGGGTGGTTGAAAAAGCGCTGCGCCAGGTGGGTGGTGTGGCCGACCTGGTGACCATGGGCGGCGCCATCAAGCAGTACGAGGTCAACCCCGACCTGGCGCGCTTGCGCGACCACAAGGTCACCTTGAGCCAGTTGTTTGCCGCCTTGCAGCGCGCCAACAGCAACGCCGGGGGCGGCGCGATGACGCAAGGCCGGCAGCAGTTTCTGGTGCGCTCGCTGGGCAGCTTTCGTAGCTCGGTCGACATCGAACGGGTGGTGGTGGCCGAGGTGGCCGGCACGCCGGTGCTGGTGCGCGACGTGGCCCAGGTCAAGGTGGGCCAATACCCGCCGCAAGGGCTGGTGGGCCAGGACGGGGCTGACGACATCGTCAACGGCATCGTCGTGATGCGCAAGGGCGAGAACCCGTCCAAGGTGCTGGCTGGCGTGCAGGACAAGATCGACATGCTCAACAGCCGCGGTCTGCCGCCGGGCATGCAGATCATTCCGTACTACGACCGCAGCTGGCTGATCAAGAAAACGCTGCACACGGTGTTCGCCAACCTCACCGAAGGCGCGCTGCTGGTGATGTTCGTGCTGTTCGTCTTCTTGCAGAACCTGCGCGCGGCGGCGATCGTGGCGGTGGTGATACCGCTGTCGCTGCTGGCCACTTTTTTAGGCCTGACCTTCGTCGGCATCCCGGCCAACCTGCTGTCGCTGGGGGCGATGGACTTCGGCATCATCGTCGACGGCGCGGTGATCGTGGTCGAGAACATCTTCAGGCGCCTGGGCGAGTTGAACGAGACCCAGATGGCCAACGCCAACCAGCGCATGAAGGCCGTGCTGCGGGCCACGGTCGAGGTCGGCCGGCCGACGCTGTTCTCGATGATCATCATCATCGCCGCGCACTTGCCTATCTTCACCTTGCAACGCCATGAAGGCCGCATCTTTTCGCCCATGGCCTGGAGCGTGACCTCGGCGCTGGTGGGCTCGCTGGTGATGGCGTTGTCGCTGGTGCCGCTGTTGTGCCTGATGCTGCTGCGCAAGAAGGTGCCGCACGAGGACAACGCGCTGGTGCGGGCCTGCAAGCGGGCCTACACACCGACGCTGCAATGGGCCATCGCCCGGCCCAAGACGATCATGGCGGTGGCCGGGCTGGCACTGGTCGCCGCGCTGGCGCTGGCCAGCACGCTGGGCTCTGAATTTTTGCCCGAGCTCGATGAAGGCACGATCTGGGTCAGTACCGACCTGCCGCCGTCGGTTTCGCCCGCCGAAGCGCAGGAAATATCGCACCGTGTTCGCGGCTCGCTGCGGCGCATACCCGAGGTGCGCACCGTCGTGAGCAAAGTGGGCCGACCCGACGACGGTACCGATCCCAAGAGCTTCAACATGTTCGAGGCCTTTGTCGACCTCAAGCCTGACACTGAATGGGCGCCGGGCCGTACCAAGGCGGCCATCGTGAAGGAGCTGGGTGCTGCCGTCTCCAGCATCCCCGGGCTGGAGGCGGCGATTTCGCAGCCCATCCGCGACAACGTGCTGGAGAGCATCTCGCAGATCAAGGGCCAGATCGTCGTCAAGATCAAGGGCGACGACCTGACGGTGCTGACGCGGATCGCCGGCCAGCTTGATCAGATCGCGCGTGCTACGCCCGGCGTGGTGCGCTCCTTCGTCGACCGCGAAGGCCAGTTGCCCCAGCTCAAGATCGACATCGACCGCGATGCGGCGGCGCGCTATGGCATCAATGTCGGCGACATCCAGGACGTGATCGAAACGGCCGTGGCCGGCAAGGCCAGCTCCGAGCTGTGGGAGGGCGAGCGCCATTTCTCGGTGGTGGTGCGGCTGGCCCAGCCGCAACGCAACATCGCCAACCTGGCGCTGCTGCCCGTGGCAACACCTGCGGGTGCCCAGGTGCCGCTGGGCCAGCTGGCCCACATCAGCCAGACCAGCGGAGCGATGAACATCGCGCGCGAAAACGGTCAGCGCGTCGCCGCGGTGGGCATCTTCATCCGCGACCGCGACATGGGCTCGGTGGTGGCCGACCTGCAGGCCGCGGCCGCCCGCGACCTGAAGTTGCCGCCCAACTACGAGGTGATCTGGTCGGGCGAGTTCGAAAACCAGCAGCGTGCGATGAAGCGCCTGAGCTGGGTCGTGCCGCTGTCGATCCTGCTGATCTTCTTGCTGCTGTTCGATGCCTTCAAGAGCTTTCGCAGCGCCCTGCTGATCATTGCCAATATCCCGTTTGCGATGATCGGCGGCATCGTTGCGCTGGCGCTGACCGGCATCCCGCTGTCGGTCTCGGCGGCGATCGGCTTCATCGCGCTGTTCGGCCAGGCGGTGCTCAACGGCGTGGTCATGGTCACTTATTACAACCAGCTGCGCGAGGCCGGCATGGGCCTGACCGAGGCGGTGGTGCAGGGCAGCCTGACCCGACTGCGCACCGTGCTGATGACCGCGATGCTGGCGATGCTGGGCCTGCTGCCGATGGCTTTGAGCCATGCCATTGGCGCCGAAACCCAGCGCCCGCTGGCGGTGGTGGTGATCGGCGGTCTGGTCTCGGCCACGCTGCTGACCTTGCTGGTGCTGCCCACGCTGTATGCCTGGGCGGCGCGCAACGATGCGCCGGACGGCAAGCAGCGCCGCCGCCCGGCCAAGCCGGTGGCTGCAACGGACACCGCGGTGGCTGCAGCGGCTGCGCCAGCAGACCCACTGGCGTGACGCGCCGAGCGCCCGGCTGATCGGCGGTCGAGCTGGCAAGATCGGCGACTTTCCATCAGGTGCTTGAAACCATGAACCACGCCCTCAGCGGACGCTTCGGGTGGCTGGCAGCCACCGCCTTGGCGCTGTCGGCCGCCGCCCGAGCCCAGACCGACGGCAGCCCAGCCGACATCGACGCCGCGCAATACAAGTTCACCGTCGGCCGTTACCACATGAACAAGGGCACGACGGCCTATGACGCCACCGACATCAACCTGCGGCGGCGTCAGGGCAGCCAGACGCTGTGGCTGGGTGTCTTTCGCGATGGCGACCAAGGCCAGCAGTGGCGCGCGGGTTGGGACGAGCAATGGTCGCTGGCCGCCGACGCCAGGCTGCCGCTGCAGTTGCTGCCCTCGCTGCAACTGGCCAGCGGCGGCTTTGTCGGCGGCAGCCTGGCGCTGCAGGCGGGCGCGCCGTTCTACGTCCAGCTTGGCCTTGGCCGCACCAACCTCAAGCCCTACGCCAACCTCAATTTCGACCCGAATGACGCGATCACCCTGGCCGTGGGCTGGCAGGGCGAGGGTGGTCGGCAGTTGTCCACCTCGGTGATCGCCGACGACCGGCTGGGCACCGGCCAGCAACACCACCACCTGACACTGCGCTGGCCGCTGCCCGACGCGTTGCGGCTGAGCGCCGACCTGCTGCACAAGCAAGGCCAGGGCGACGGCGGTGTTGTCAACGCCTGGGGCTGGACGCTGGGCTTGGACGGCGCCCGCTGGTTCGCCCGACTGGCGCGCGACCCGAAGCAGAACTTCTCGGTCGACGACGCCTGGCGCTTGTCGGCGGGGGTCCGGTTCTAAGGCCATGCTGACCGCGACGCGAGGGACTTGTTCAGCGTTGCCCTAAGCCGGTTCGCGCTGGATCGCTTGGTGGCCGCAGCCCGCGGCGTCAGAACGCCAGGTGCGCCCGCAGGCCCAGCACCTTCGCCGGCCCGCGGTCGGCGTTGTAGGCCGGGTGGGCAATGACCTGGCCGTCGATGGTCACCGACAGCCGCGGCTGCAGTTGCAGGCTGTAGAAGGTTTCCAGCACCTGCTCGGGGCGGTAGTTCAAGGCCCCGTCGCCGATGAAGAAGCCGAGGCCACCGGCGGCCAGGTAGTTGCGCCGCGATGGCGACAGCCGGTTGCTGGCGAAGGCGATGCCCCAGCGGTCGCCCGGGCGCTGCCAAGCCTGGCCGTCCAACAGCAGGCCGCCCGACAGCGAGCGGTCGATCTCGGTGAAGGCGTCGGTCTCGGTCTGGCCGTCGGCCTGGCTGTAGCGGAAGAATAGGCCCAGGTTCGGCCCCAGCGCCTGCTCCAGGCCGATCCCCCAGCCCCATTTGTCCTGCACCTTGTTGCGCACCCGGTTGATGTCGGGTGTGCCAGCGGTCTGCCGCGCCAGCGCCAGCGCGTCGTCGAAGCGTGCCATCACGGTGCGGTCGTGGAACACCAACACGCGCAGCTTGCCCGGCTGGTTGGCGATGCGGTGGTCGTGCTGCAGTTCGATCTGGTCGCCGAAGCGGCGGCCCAGCTGCCAATCCAGCGCTTGTTGGTTGGGCTCCTTGGGCAAGGCGAAGCGGCCCAAGCGCAGCGTCCAGTCGTCATGGAACCACTGCAGCGCCGCGCCGACGGAGTAACCGCGGGCATCGGCGGCAAAGTCGAAGGCGCCCATGGTCATGATCGACCAGTTCAAGAATTGCGTGCGCGGGTCGTGGCTGTAGCTGTTGTCGTCGAAGATGTCGGTGACCGACAGGTTGCCGACCGTCAGCACCACCCGGCGCCGCGAGATCTGGCCTGCCAGCTGGTTGAAATCGGACTCGACGGCCTCGGTCGCCTCGCCCAGGTTCCAGGTCTGGCGTGCGAACAGCCGCGCGCGGTAGACGGTCAGCGTCGGTCCTGAGGTGCGCGCCATCTCGCCATTGGTGAAGCCGCCCAGGCCGGTCAGGCCCGACAGCGGCACGCCTTGCGCAGCCTCGGCGTCGAAATACAGCTCGGTGTCGGGCGCAGGTCGCCAGCCCAGCGCCGCGGTGGCGGTGAACGAGTAGCTGGTCTCGCGCGCCGTCGACAGGCTGTTGGCGCCGCTGTAGGCGGCCGCCATCGCCGGCTTGCGTTGCCAGACATAAGTGGATTGGCCGTGCACCTGCCAGGTCTCGGTCGCCGCGTCGTCGGCTTGCGCCGGGCCCGGACTCAACAGGATCGCCAGCGGGATGGCGGCCAGCGCAGCGGGCCTGCGGCCGGATCTGCGCCGCGCCGCACGGGCTGCGCTGGGAATGGAGATTTGTGTCATGCCGGCATTGGACCAGCCCGCTGTGTCATCCGTCTGACACACCGGTCGGCGCCCGCGCGGGGCGCTGCCACAATCTGTGTGATGAGTCCGCAGGAGTCGCTTTTTGCGTCCGAGCCGCCGCCCGCAACGGGCGCGAACACCGAGCCTGTGGCCGACGCTGCGCCGCTGGCCGAACGCCTGCGTCCGCGCACGTTGGACGAGGTGATCGGCCAGGCCCACCTGCTGGGCCCGGGCAAGCCGCTGCGGGTGGCGTTCGAGACTGGCCGGCTGCATTCGATGATTCTGTGGGGCCCGCCAGGCGTCGGCAAGACCACGCTGGCACGGCTGATGGCCGGGGCGGTGAGCGAGCGATCGCCCGGCGGCGAGCGCTCTGCCGGCGCCTTGGCGGTCAAACCCGACTTGGCGCGGCCCGGCTTCGGCGCCCGTTTCATCGTGCTGTCGGCCGTGCTGGCCGGCGTCAAAGACATCCGCGATGCGGTCGAGCGGGCACGTGCCTCGCGTGCGGTGTCGGGCCACGGCACGGTGGTCTTCGTCGACGAGGTGCACCGCTTCAACAAGGCGC
>JAYVDE010000386.1:0-4684 GCA_043749575.1 Burkholderiaceae bacterium
CCGCTGGCGCGGCTGGACCCCGATCATGCGCGAGGTTCCGGTGGCCATCGTCTCGCGGCCATGGATTTCTCTGAAGAGCCGGTTCTCGCCCGCGGCCCAGCGTTTCGCACGCCGGCAAGCGCCGCGTTGCCGATGGCATACCGCTGGGTCGCCTCGCCGTAGCCACCGACATCGCCAATGCCTGCCTGTTTTTGGTCTCGGATCAATCCGCCTACATCACCGGCGTGGTGTTGGACGTCAGCGGCGGCATGCACATTCACTGAGCGCCCTGTTCAGCCCCGCCTGAGGTCCTGAACGCCTGACACAGGCGCGTCAGGCCAGAGTCTGCGCCGCCGCGGGCCGCGGCCCGACCACCGGGAACATGCGGCTGAAGCGGTCGAGCATGGCCATCAGCTCCAGCAGCAGCTGGGGCTGGCCGGTGATGACCAGGCGCCCGGCCTGCGCCGCGTCGGCAAAGGTCAAGCGCTGCAGCGTGATCTCGTCCAGCGTGGCCCGGCTCAGCGTCACGCTGGTGTCGGCCTGCGGGTCTTGCACACCCAGCCGGTGGGTCAGCGCGCTGTGTTCCAGGTTCAGCAAGACCTGCTCGCCGGTGTCACTGAAGCACCAGTTGATGCGGGCGCGCCGGCCCGCGGCCTTGGCGCCATCGAGCCGCATCGCCAGGTAGTCGAAAAACAGGCCCAGCGGCATCGCCCGCACCACATCGGCCACCGCCATCGCCGTCGCCGGCAGCTTCGGTGGGCCGCTGCGCCATTCCAGCGCGCCTTGCAGGTAGGCGTTGCGCCAGGTCGCCGATTCGGCCTGGTAGCCCAGTTGCTCCAGCGCATCGGCGCCCAGCGCGCTGGCCTGCAGCACGGCGGCCTCGCCGATCTGCCCGGCATGGCAGACCAGTGAGCAGACCTGGGCCACCCAGCGGTATTGGCCGCTGTCGAAGTCGGCCTGTGCGCGCTGCAGCACGGCATCGGCACCGCCCATGTAGGCGATGGTCTTGCGCGCGGTCTCGGCCGGCGGCAGCGGGTCGAGGTTCGCCGGGTTGGCGTCATACCAGCCCAGGTAGCGCTGCACGATGGCCTTCACGTTGTGCTTCAGGTTGCCGTAGAAGCCATGGCAGGCCCAATCTTGCAGCAGCGATTCGGGCAATTGCAGCGCTTCAGCGATCTCGCCGGCCAGCAGGCCGTGGTTCATCAACCGCACGGTCTGGTCGTGCACGTATTTGTACAAATCACGCTGGCGGCGCAAGAAGCCGTCGATCGCCTCGGCGCCCCACACCGGCCAGTGGTGCTGGGCGATCAGCACGTCGCTGGTCGGGCCATAACGCTGCAGCGCGCCGTCGAGGTAATGCGACCAGGCCAGCGCATCACGCACCTGGGCCCCGCGCAAGGGCAGCAGGTTGTGGAAGTTCTGGCTGCTGATCTCGGTCATGTTCAGCAAGCGCAGGCCGGGGTGGTGGATGATCATCTCGGCCGGCGCCTCGGCGCCGGGTGTCAACTCGAAGATGCACTCGATGCCATCGATCAGATGCCGCTCGACCGGCTGCGTGATCACGACCGTGGGCGCGATCAGCGTCACCGTGCCGGTCGAGGTGGTCTTGCCCAGCCCGGCATCCACTTGGCCGCGAACGCCCTTGGGCAGCAGCGGGCCGAACTGGAACAGCGCACGCCGGCCCATCGCGTTGCCGGCCATCACGTTTTCGCTGACCGCCTCGGCCATGAAGCCCTGGGGGGCGATCACCTGCACCCGGCCGGCCAACACGTCGGCCTCGGCTATGACGCCGCGCACGCCGCCGAAGTGGTCGACATGGCTGTGGGAATAGATCATCGCCAGCACCGGCTTGCGGGGTCGGTGGGCAAAGTACAGCTCGATCGCCGCATGGGCGGTTTCGGTGGAGACCAGCGGGTCGATCACGATCAGGCCGGTGTCGCCCTCAAGGATCGTCATGTTCGAGATGTCGAGGCCACGCACCTGCCAGACCCGGTCGCAGACCTTGAACAGCCCGGTGATCATGTTGACCCGGGCGTGGCGCCACAGGCCCGGGTGAACGCTGTCGGGTGCGTCTTCATCGGCCAGAAAGCCGTAAGCCGCCAGGCTCCACACCGGGCCGCCCTTGGCGCGGGTGATGGCACCGGCGGGCAGGTCGGCGACATGGCCGCGACGTGCATCGTCGAACGACTGGGTGTCGGTCAGCGGCAGCCAGCGCCGCGCGGCATGCTGGCAGGCGCGGGTGATGGCGGTGGCCGGCTGGGCGCCGGGCGGGCCCATCGAAAGGTCTTGGCTCATGCGGTTCTCCATAAGATGCGCGGCCATTGCCGGGGCCGCTCCAGGTCGGCCAGCGCAGGGCACGTGCACGTCACCTTGCCTCGCCAGCGGCCCTTGAGCAGATGCTAGGCAACGCTGGCGCTGCCGGTGTCCACCTGGGTGACAAACGGGGGTCAAACCAGATGATCGATTTCCCTCGCCTGAACGCTGCGATGGCCCGGCAGGCGATGGTGGTCAGCTTGAGCCGTGTGGGCTGCCGCCGTCGATACTCGACGCCATCAGGCAACCAGACTCCAGGAGCACAGCATGATCGTCGGCATGAACCACTTCACCGTCCTCGCCGAGGACCCGCAGGCCACGCTGGATTTCTACTGCGGCTTGCTGGGCATGACCGAGGGCCACCGGCCCGACCTGGGCTTTCCCGGCGCCTGGCTGCATGCCGGCGGGCCGCAGGCGGTGCTGCACATCGTGTTCGGCCGGCCGCTGCCCGCGCAGCGTGCCGGCGTGATCGACCACATGGCCTTCAGCGCCCGTGATGTGAAGGCGGTGAAAGCCCGCTTCGAGGCCCGCGCCATCAAGTTCGACTTGCGCCGCCAGGCCGGTGCCGGTATCTGGCAGCTGTTTTGCTTCGACCCCAACGGGGCGCGGGTCGAGCTGGACTTCGACGCCGCCGAGTCGGTGGACTAACGTGCTGCGGTTGCGCCCGTTCAGCACGACCGCGTGCTGCGGTTGCACCCGCTCAGCGCGACCGGCCGCGGTAGTGCCCGCTCAGCGTCACGCTCAGGATGCAGACCACCAGCCAGGCGGTGCCTGACGCAAAGCCCGCCACCACGTCGCTGGCAAAGTGCACTTGCAGGAAGACCCGGCTGCTGCCGACGGTGAAGGCCAAGGTGGTGGCGCCCAGCACCCCCGGCAAATGCCAGGCGGGCGGCAGCGTGCGCAGCACCACGTAGGCCAGCATGCCGTAGGCCACGGTGGCGCCCGAGGTGTGGCCGCTGGGGAAACTCCAGCCCAGTTCACTGGCCGCACCGGGTTCGTGCAGCGGCCGCAGCCGTTCAAAGATGCGCTTGAGCAGCGGGTTGAGCAGGGCGTTGCCGGCCAGCGCCAGTACCCAGCCCAGTGCCAGCGTGCGCTGGCGGCGCCAGCCCAGCCACAGCGCCACCACCACACCCAGCGCCGCGAGCACGCGCACATCGCCCAGCTGGGTGAGCAGCGCAAAAGCGCGCCGCGTGCCGCCACCGACATGCGCGCCGATCGATGCCGACAAGGCCTCGTCGGCCAGCGACATGCGCCCGCCAGGGTCCAGCTGCTCGGCAATCTCGGCAAAGCCGGCCGCCGCGGTGAGGACGACAACCAAGCCGGCCGCCACGCTCAGCAGCAGCACCGCCGGTGGCGACCAGGCGGCTTGCCTGTGGCGCAGCAGCGGCCCCTGCCAGGCCCACGCCGCCAACGTCACCAGCAGCAGCAGCGCGCACAGCAAGGTCAGGAACACGCCCAAGGCATGGGCGCCCAGCCAATGGGCCAGCAGCAGCACCGGGTCAGCGCTCATGCCGCCCCGCCAGCCGGTGCACCGCCACACACTCGAAGCGCTGTGCCGCAGCGGCATGGTCCCAGCGCTCGACCTGCAGCGCGCGTGGGCGCGTGTTGCCCGCCGACGCTGGCTTGGCCGTGTCGGCGCTGATGCGCAGCAGGTTCACGGAGTTGCCGGCCTCGGCCCGCACACGGTGGCTGACCGCCGTGCCCGCCTGCACCGCCCAGATCGGCCGCGCCAGGTCGGCCCAGCGTTCTTGCAGCGGCAGCACAAAGGGCAAGTGGATGTGGCCGCCCAGCACCACATCGACACCGGCCGCCGACCAGCGCCGCACCGCGGCTTCGCGGCCGCGCAACAGGTTGTGCGCGTCTTGCGGCCGCGTCACCGCCACTGGTTGGTGCACCACGACGATGCGCCATTGTTCTGCCGGCGCTTGTTCACAGCGCCGCGCCACCCGCTCGATCTGCTCGGCACTGAGCTCACCGTTGACATGGCGCCAGCGCCGCGTGGTGTTGAGCGCCTGCACCAGCACGTCGTCGCGCTCGAACTGCGGTTCGAGTTCGCTGCCGAAGGCATGGGCATAACGGGCATAGGGCCACAGCAAACGGGCCGCCAGGTTGAACAGCGGGATGTCGTGGTTGCCCGGCACCGCCACCACCGCCGGCAGCTGCAGGCGGTCGACAAAGGCGCGGGCCGCGGCAAACTGCGCCCGCGTGGCCCGCTGGGTGATGTCGCCCGACAACAGCAGCACGTCGGGCCGCTGCTCACGCACCAGGGCCTCCAGCGCGGCGACCACCGGCGCCCGCTCGGTGCCGAAGTGCGGGTCCGACACCTGCAGCAGCAGCGTCATGGCGCCGCGCGTTCGGGTGCCGGTGTGGCCGGTCGGATCAACCAGAGTGG
>JAYVDE010000387.1:0-4683 GCA_043749575.1 Burkholderiaceae bacterium
TGCGTCAGGATCAGTTCAGAGTCAGTCAGCGCCTTCGGGCAGCCCAGCGAGACAAAGCCCACCTTGGGGGCCGGTCCGGGTGCGGTGACGAGCGGGGAGTTGATCGTGGTGTCGGGCAAGGTATGAAGCATGGGGCGATTGTCGGCGACAACGCCCAAACCCTCACTTCTTGGGTGTCAGGCCCGGAATCGGGAACAAGCCGCCGGCCATCTGCGCCTGCACTTTTTCCTGCATCTGGGCAAACAGGTGCTTGCTTTGTTCCAGATATCCGCCCATCAAGCCCTGCATCAGCGGCGCCTGGCCGGTCATCATCTGGGCCCAGGTTTCGGGTGTGAAGGCGGCGCGGTCGTACAAGCCCTTGCTCTGCTCGCCGATGCGGGTCTGCAGGTCGACAAAAGCCTGCAGGTTGCCTTCGAGGTAAGACCCCATCATGCCCTGCATGGAATGGCCGTAAAAGCGGATCACCTGCGCCAGCATCTGGGTGGTGAACATCGGCATGCCGCCGGTTTCTTCTTCCAGGATGATCTGCAACAGGATGCTGCGGGTCAGCTCGTCACCGGTCTTGGCGTCACGCACCTCGAAGGCCTCGCCGCCCAACACCATCTCCTTGACATCGGACAGTGTGATGTAGCTGCTGGTACGGGTGTCGTAGAGCCGGCGGTTGGGGTATTTTTTAAGCACCCGCACGGGGCCCGAACCGGCGGCTTCGGCAGCGGCATCAAGGCCCGGTGAGGCAGCCGTTGTGGTGGCCGATGCGGCGGCACTGCGGCGTTGGGATGGCATGGCGCAAGTCTCCTTGGACAGGGACAACCATTCTAGGGAGCGCTGGCCTTCGGGCCGGCAGGAGTTTCCCCGTGCACCGCCTCACTTGCGGCTGTTGTCCAGCGACGGCGGCGGCGTGTAGCCCAGGGCGCGCGCACGGGACTCGTACTCGGACGCCAGCTGCGGCTGCTCGACCCGCCGGTAGTACAGCGACAAGTCGTAGCTGGCGATACCGTTGCCCAGCGCTGCGGCGTATTGCATCCAGCCCTCGTAGCGGCTGTCACTGTCGGACCGATAGGCCGCCGCGCTGTCGGAGCTGCGCTTGTAGTGCCTGCCCAGCCGGGCCGCCGCGTCCTTGTCACCGCGGCCGGCCTTCGGGATGTCGGCAGCGCGCTCGGGCGGCAGGTCGGCAAGGGCCTGGAACGCACTGCGGTACAGCCGCACGTTGCTGCGCCGCAAGATGGCCGCCGCTTCTGCTGCGCCGTCGCGGGCCACTTGCGCACTGCCGAGCAGGGCGCTGTCAGGGTAACTTTTGAGGTAGGCCTCGGCGGTGCTGAGCACGTCGGCCGGCCACAACTGGGCCTCCAGCCGCTGCCAGGCCACGGTTTCTTCTTCCTTGGGCGGCGACGGCGGGGCGTTGGCCACCCGTGGCGCGAGGCGGCGGCGCACCTGGGTGTTCTCGGCGATGAATGGAAACTGCGCAAACTGCCGCAGCAACGCCACCGGGTGGCTCAGCATGGTGTGCTGGGTGTCGGCCTTGACCAGACGGAACAGGTCGGAAAACGAAATCTCGTCCGACGCCGCACCCATCACCTTGACCAGCGACGCGGTGTAGAAGGTGTTGCGGCTGTCGTCGTCGGGCGCGATGGCCGGCTTGCCCGCACCGGTGGCAAAGGCGATCAGGCAGCCCGGCGGTGCTTCCATCTGGTTGAAGCCGTCGCTGCCCAAACCGGACTGCAGCGACGTGCGGCAGGCATCGATCACCGCGATCGTCAACCCGGCCGGGCGCAGCGGCAACTGAGCGATGACGTCCTTGCTCAGCGTCATGCTGCCCTTCATCAGCACATCGGGCCGCGCCTTGGGGTTGACGTGCGAAGAGACCAGCAGGTTCTCCGAATCGACCTGCGCGCCGTGGCCCGAGAAATAGAAGAACACGATGGCATCGGCCGGCGCCGCCTTCACGCTGGCCACAAAGCTGGCCACCAGACTGCGGGCCGCCGGCAGGTCCAGGTCCAGGCCGTCGGTGACCGTGAAGCCGCGCTTTTGCAGCGCAGCGTTCAGGTCACGCACGTTCTTGTGGATCGGCGGCAAGTCCTCACCGCCCGGGTAGGCGCGGTTGCCGATCAGCAGGGCCAGCCGCGGCGGCTCGGCACGGTCAGGGCTGTTGGGGTTGTCGGCGGCGCCAGCCAGGCCGCACGGCCGAGATCGCCGGCCTGGCCACCGAGTTGAAGCCCATCGCCGAGTTCTGCAACGGCGCCATCACCGGGCGCTACCCGTTTGCCAGCGGCGCCAAGTCCGACGTGCTGCCCGAAGGCCTGGGCCAGTTGTTCGGCGGCGGCGGGCTGATGGACGAGTTCTTTCAGAAGCGGCTGGCCAATCTGGTCGACACCGGCACTGCCACCTGGAGCTACAAGCCGCTGGGCGACGGCAGCAAACCGGTGCAAGCGGCTGCGCTGGCCGAGTTCCAGCGTGCGGCGCGCATCAAGGACGTGTTCTTCCGCAGCGGCGGCAAAACCCCGGCGATGAAGATCGAGATGCGGCTGGCCGAGATCGACCCAGCGCTCAAAGAGCTGGCGCTCGACATCGACGGCCAGTTGCACAAGCTGGTGCCCGGCGGGCAATCCATCGCCATCGGCTGGCCCAGCCAGCGCGTGGCGGTGCAGGTCAAGCTCAGCACCGGGCTGGGCGATGCCGGCCCCAAGGCGCTCTTCGAGGGGCCCTGGGCGCTGTTCCGGCTGTTCGACCGCTACGAATTGCAGCCCGCCACGGCGCCCGAAAAATTCAGCCTGGTGCTCAACCTCGACGGCAAGAAGGCGCGGGTCGACGTCATCGCCGCCAGCGTGTTCAACCCGTTCCAGATGAAAGAGATCAAGCAGTTCCGCTGCCCGGCGGCGCTGTGAGCAGCCCGGTGCTGGGCGCCACCGCGGGCGCTGGCGTGCCGCCCGGCTGGCATGGCAAGTTGCCGTCGCTGGGCGACTTTGCCTCGCGCCGCCTCGACACCCACTTTCTGGACCCCTGGGACCACTGGCTGGCCAGCGGCCTGCAGCACCTTCGCGAACGTGACCCGGCCGGCTGGCTGGATGCCTACCTGGCCAGCCCGAGCCGGCGCTTCCTGCTGATGCCCGGCGTGCTGCCCGGCGCGGCCGGCGGCCACGCCTGGGCGGGGGTGTTGATGCCCTCGGTCGACCGGGTGGTCCGCTACTTCCCGTTCACCATCGTGCAGGCGCTGCAACCGATGCCGGCGTCGATCCAGCAGCTGCAGTCACTCTGGTTCTGGCTGGGCCGGTTTGATGAATTGGCGGCCGACGCGCTGCACGACGACTGGCCGATCAACCGGCTCGAGGACGAGCTGGCGCGCATGGCCGCGCCCGGCATCGAGACCCAGGCCGTGGCCACTGCGCCGTTGCCGCAAGCCATTGGCACGCTGGTGACGCTGGCGTTGCCACCCGGTCTGGACATCAGCCAGCAGATCGGCCTTGAAGCGCTGGCGCTGTGGCAGACGCAGCACCACGGCCTGGCCTACTGGTCCACCTGCACCGCGTCGCAAGCCCCCGGCCTGCGGGTATCACGGGGTCTTCCCGCCACGGCGGCCGATCTGCTTGGGGCCACAATCTGAGCGACGCCGAGCGCCCGCCCACCATGACCTCCGACGCCCAAGACGACGACCGCACCGTGATCCGCCCGCTGGGCAGATCCGCTACGGGCGTGGACGACGACCAGCGCACGGTGATCGCGCCACCGGGCCCCAGGCCCGTCGCCGTCGCCACTGCGCCGGCCAGCGCCGACATGGGCAATGGCCTGCCAGTGGGCACGCGGCTGGGTGAGTTCGAGCTCAGCGCGTTGCTCGGCGAAGGTGGCTTCGGCATCGTCTACCTGGCCATCGACCATTCGCTGGAACGGCGCGTGGCGCTCAAGGAATACATGCCGTCGGTGCTGGCTGCGCGCAGCGCCAACAGCCAGGTGCAGGTCAAGTCTGAGCGCCACCGCGAGACCTTCGAGGCCGGCCGCAAGAGTTTCGTCAACGAGGCCCGGTTGCTGGCCTCGTTCGACCATCCGTCGCTGGTCAAGGTTTACCGCTGCTGGGAGGCCAACGGCACCGCCTACATGGTGATGCCGTTCTACGAGGGCAAGACGCTCAAGGCCCTGCTGCGCGAGATGGCCAGCCCGCCCGACGAAGCCTGGCTGCGCAACCTGCTGGGCCCGTTGACCGAAGCGCTGGCGGTGATCCACAACGAAAGCTGCTACCACCGCGACATCGCGCCCGACAACGTGATGATGCTCGCCGGCACGCAGCGCCCGCTGTTGCTCGACTTCGGCGCCGCACGGCGGGTGATTGGCGACATGACGCAGGCGCTGACGGTGATCCTCAAGCCCGGCTACGCCCCAGTCGAGCAGTACGCCGAGAGCCCCGGCATGAAGCAAGGCCCGTGGACCGACGTCTACGCGCTGGCCGCGGTGGTCTATTACGCCATTGTCGGCAAGACGCCGCCGCCGTCGGTCGGGCGCCTGCTCGGCGACAGCTATGTTCCGTTTGTCGAGCAGGCCGCGGGCCGCTACAGCGCGGCCTTCCTGGCCGCCATCGACCACGCGCTGGTCGTGCGGCCGGAGGCCCGCACCCAGGACATCGCCCAACTGCGCATCGAGCTGGGTTTGGTCGGCGGGCCGCTGGCAGCCGACGGTGCCGGGGCCGTGGCCGGGGCC
>JAYVDE010000388.1:0-4683 GCA_043749575.1 Burkholderiaceae bacterium
CGTTGCCCACATTCAGCGGTCAAAAGTGCGGCGGCTGCCCGCAAACCCGCATGAATCCTCGCAAGTCGCCTCGAAATCTACCGTCAGGCCCGACTTTGACGTGACGGCAAGGCGCAGCTGAAGTTATGGCATCGAGTTTTGACCGCCATTCTTGCCGTCAAAAGTTTCCGCTTGCCAGCCATCGCCGACAGACCCCGAAGCCCCAAAAACCAACCCCCTCACTCCCACTCAATCGTCGCCGGCGGCTTGCTGCTCACGTCGTAGGTGACGCGGTTGATGCCACGCACCTCGTTGATGATGCGGCTGCTGACTTTCTTGAGCAGCGCATACGGCAGCTCGGCCCAATCGGCGGTCATGAAATCGCTGGTCTGCACCGCGCGCAGCGCCACCACGTATTCATAGGTGCGGCCGTCACCCATCACACCCACGCTCTTGACCGGCAGAAACACCGCAAAGGCCTGGCTGGTCAGCTCGTACCAGGTCTTGCCGGTGGCTTCGTCCACCGTCTTGCGCAGCTCTTCGATGAAGATGTGGTCGGCGCGCTGCAACAGCGCGGCGAACTCGGGTTTCACCTCGCCCAGGATGCGCACGCCCAGGCCCGGCCCGGGGAAGGGGTGACGGTAGACCATGTCGTGCGGCAGGCCCAGCGCCACGCCCAGCGCGCGCACCTCGTCTTTGAACAACTCGCGCAGCGGCTCCAGCAGCTTCAGGCCCAGCGTCTCGGGCAGACCGCCCACGTTGTGGTGGCTCTTGATCGTGGCCTTCTTGGTCTTGGTGCCGCCGCTCTCGACCACGTCGGGGTAGATCGTGCCCTGGGCCAGCCATTTCGCGCCCTTGACAGCGCCATTCGCGCCTGCGTCGGCGGCCTTCAACTTGGCGGCCTCGGCCTGGAAAACCTCGACGAACTCGCGGCCGATGATCTTGCGTTTTTGTTCGGGGTCGGTCACGCCCTTCAGGTGGCCCAGGAACTGGTCGGCCGCCTGCACATGCACGACCTTGGCATGCAGCCGACCGGCGAACATCGCCATCACCAGCTGGCCTTCGTTCAGCCGCAGCAGGCCGTGGTCGACGAAGACGCAGGTCAGCTGGTCGCCGATGGCGCGGTGGATCAGCGCTGCGGCCACGCTGGAATCGACACCGCCCGACAGGCCGAGGATCACCTCCTCGTCGCCCACCTGCTCGCGGATGCGGGCCACCGCCTCGTCGACATAGCTGCCCATCGCCCAGTCACCGCGGCAGCCGGCGATCTGGCGCACGAAGCGCTGCAGCATCGCCGGGCCCTGCAGCGTGTGCGTGACCTCGGGATGGAACTGCACCGCGTAGTAGCCACGCGCCTCGTCGGCCATGCCGGCGATCGGGCACGACGGTGTCGACGCCATCAGCTTGAAGCCCGGCGGCAGCACGGTGACTTTGTCGCCGTGGCTCATCCAGACCTTGAGCATGCCGTGGCCGTCGACGGTCTCGAAGTCTTGGATGCCGTCGAGCAAGCGGGTGTGGCCGCGGGCACGCAGCTCGGCGTAACCGAATTCGCGGTGCTCGCTCCACTCGACCGTGCCGCCGAGCTGCACCGCCATGGTCTGCATGCCGTAGCAGATGCCCAGCACCGGCAGGCCGCAGTCCCACACTGCCTGGGGGGCGCGCAGCTCGTGGTCTTCGTAGGTGCTGGCGTGGCTGCCCGACAGGATGATGCCCTTGCCGCCGTTCTGCGCGAAGTCGCGGATGAAGGTCTCGCTGACGTCGTGGGGCTGGATCTCGCAGTACACCTGTGCCTCGCGCACGCGGCGGGCGATCAGCTGGGTGACCTGCGAGCCGAAGTCGAGGATCAGGATCTTGTCGTGGTTCATGGCAATGTTCAGGGCAACGGTCGTGGCAACAATGATGACAACAAGTCAGGCCGGCGCCGTGGCGAGCCGCTCACGTTGTCGGAAGTAGCGGATGGCGATCAGGGCGCTGACGGCTTGCAGCGCCGCGCAGAAGAAAAACGGCAGGCCCATCTGCCAATCGCGCGGTTGGAGGTGCGACACCATGCCCAGCAGCGGCGTCGCCACCATCGGCGCCAGCACCGCCATCAGGCTGTTGAGCGAGGCCACCGAGCCCATCGTCGAGCCCTGCTGATGGGCCTTGGCGGCATTGGCGATCAGGCTGGAGATGGCGGCTTGTGCACCGCCGCCGATGATGCCGCCGAACACAATGGCGACGTACATCATCCAGCCCTCGGTGGCCAGGCCAAAGCCCAGGTAGGTGATGGCACTGGCCACCAAGCCCACGCTGGCCAGCACGCGGATGGGCACGCGCTTGAGCAGGTGCTTGAGCAGCAGGCCTTGCACCACCGCCGAGATCGCGCCGACAGTGAACAGCGACCAGCCCACCTGCGCCGGCCCCCAGCCGAAGCGGAAGTGGGTGTACAGCACCCAGCTGGTGTGCAGCGTGAACTGCGCCAGCGAGGCCAGCCCCACCACCGCCACCAGCGGGCCCACGCCCTGCAGCCGCGCCAGCCCGGACAAGGCCGCAAACGGATGCACCCGACGCCACGAGAACGGCTGGCGGCGCTCGGGCGGCAGCGATTCGGGCAGCACCAACCAGCCGTAGAGCCCATTCAAGACCGCCAGGCCGCCAGCGGCGAAGAACGGCAGCCGCACGTCCACCGCGCCCAGCAAGCCACCCATCACCGGCCCCAGGATGAAGCCGATGCCGAACATCGCGCCCAGCATGCCGAAGCGCCGCGCCCGGTCTTCGGGCGGCGTGATGTCGGCCACGTAGGCGTTGGCCACCGCCGCATTGGCCTGCATCGCGCCTGAGAACACCCGCACCGCGATCAGCATCCACAACGCGGTGGCCAGTCCGGTGACCCAAAAGCTCAGCGCCAGCCCGGCGAAGCCCAACAACAGCACCGGGCGCCGGCCATGGGCATCCGACAAGGCGCCCAGCACTGGCGAAGCAAAGAAGTTGGCGATGCCGAAGGTGACGGTGACGGCGCCATACCACCAGGTTTGCTCGGCCGGTGAACTGGTGAAGGTGCCGACCACCAGCGGCAGCACGGGGATGATCAGGCCGATGGCCACCATGTCGATCAGCACCGTGATCATGATGAACGACATCGCCGCTGCCCGCTTCACCCCTTGGCCAGCGCTGGCGCCGCTCTCGCTGTTTTGCATGCCCAAGGCCTACTCCATACGGTAGTTAGGCGCTTCCTTGGTGATTTGCACGTCGTGCACATGGCTCTCGCGGATGCCGGCGGAGGTGATCTCGACGAACTCGGCGCGGTCGCGCATCTCGGCGATGGTGGCGCAACCGCAGTAGCCCATAGCCGCCCGCAGACCACCGGCCATCTGGTAAACGATGGCGACCATCGAGCCCTTGTACGGCACTTGGCCCTCGATGCCCTCGGGCACCAGCTTGTCGGCGTTGGGGTTGGCGTTTTCGTCGTTTTCCTGGAAGTAGCGGTCGGCAGAACCGGCCTTCATCGCGCCGATCGAGCCCATGCCGCGGTAGCCCTTGTAGCTGCGGCCCTGGAACAAGAACACTTCACCCGGTGACTCCTCGGTGCCGGCGAACATGCCGCCCATCATCACCGTGGCGGCGCCGGCCGCAATGGCCTTGGCGATGTCGCCCGAGTAGCGGATGCCGCCGTCGGCGATCAAGGGCACGCCCGAGCCGCGCAACGCGGTGGCCACGTTGTCGATGGCGGTGATCTGCGGCACGCCCACGCCGGCGACGATGCGGGTGGTGCAGATACTGCCCGGGCCGATGCCCACTTTCACGCCATCGGCGCCGGCCTCGGCCAGCGCCAGCGCGGCCGCGCCGGTGGCGATGTTGCCGCCGATCACGTCGACCTGCGGGTAGTTGCGTTTGACCCAGCGAACCCGCTCGATCACGCCGGCCGAATGGCCGTGCGCGGTGTCGACCACCAGCGCGTCGACGCCAGCACGCACCAGCAACTCGACCCGCTCTTCGGTGCCCTCGCCCACACCGACAGCGGCGCCCACCCGCAGCTTGCCGTACTTGTCGCGCGCGGCATTGGGAAAGTTGGTCTGCTTGGTGATGTCTTTGACCGTCATCAGGCCGCGCAACTCGAAAGCGTCGTTGACGACCAGCACCCGTTCAAGCTTGTGGCGGTGCATCAGCGCCTTGCCGTCGTCGATGGTGGCGCCCTCGCCCACCGTCACCAGGCGTTCGCGCGGCGTCATGATCTCGCGCACCGGCGCGTCCATCCGGGTCTCGAAGCGCAGGTCGCGGCTGGTGATGATGCCGACCACGCGGCCGCCCTCGACCACCGGGAAGCCCGAGATGCCGTGCAGGCGCGACAGTGCGATCACCTCGCGTACCGGCAGGTCAGGGGCCACGGTGATCGGATCACGCAGCACGCCCGATTCATAGCGCTTGACCCGGGCCACCTCCACCGCCTGCTGCTGCGGGCTGAGGTTCTTGTGCACGATGCCGATGCCGCCCTCCTGCGCCATGGCGATCGCCAGGCGGGCCTCGGTCACGGTGTCCATCGCGGCGGACACCAACGGCAGGTTGAGGTGGATGTTGCGCGACAGCTGGGTCGCCAATCGGGTGTCGCGGGGCAACACCTGGGAGAAGGCCGGCACCAACAACACATCGTCGAAGGTGAGCGCTTTGCCTAGAAGGCGCATGGGAGAGCTCCAGTCGCAAAACCAGATTATACGGAGCGACCCGAAC
>JAYVDE010000389.1:0-4674 GCA_043749575.1 Burkholderiaceae bacterium
GCGGCGGTTTTTACAACCCGCAGAAGTACATGGTGGCGCCGCCGTCGCTGCCCGCCAAGCTGCACTGGTTTTACTGGGAGGCCTACAGCACCTGGCTGACCGGCTTTGCGCTGTTCACCGTGATGTATTTGTTCAACGCCGGCACCTTCCTGGTCGACAAGAGCGTCTACGCCTGGTCACCCGGCGTGGCCAGCGGTGCGGCGCTGGCTTTCCTGCTGATCTTCTGGTTCATCTACGACGCGATTTGCCGCGCCTTCGGCCAGCGCCCACACGGTGATCTGATCGTGGCCGGTGGCGTGCTGGTGGCAGTGGTCTTGGCGTCGTGGTTGTCGTGCCAGCTGTTTGCCGGCCGCGCCGCTTTTTTGATGACCGGCGCGATGCTGGCCACCGCGATGAGCGCCAACGTGTTTTTCTGGATCATCCCGGGCCAGCGCAGCGTCATCGCGCAGATGAAGGCCGGGCAGGCGGTCGACCCGGTGCACGGCCAGCGCGCCAAACAGCGCAGCGTGCACAACACCTACTTCACGCTGCCGGTGTTGGTGGCGATGCTGAGCAACCACTACGGCTGGCTGACCCACGGTCCGCACAACTGGGCCGTGCTGGTGCTGCTGATGGCCGCCGGCGCGCTGATCCGCCACAGTTTCGTCGCCCGCCACCAGGCCCATGTGCTGGGCCAGCGCACGCCCTGGCAGCATGCGCTGATCGGCAGCCTGATCCTGCTGGGCCTGGTGGTCTGGCTGGCACCGACGCCGCCACCACCGCCCTCGGCCGCGGCCCAAGCCGCCGCCCAAGCTGTGGCCTTTGGCGACGTGCGCGCGGTGCTCGATCAGCGCTGCTCGATGTGCCACAACGCCCAGCTGCAGAGCAAAAACGTGGCGCTGCACACGCCGGCGCTGATCGCCCAGCATGCCCAGGCGGTCTACCAGCAGGCGGTGGTCTTGAAGTTGATGCCGCTGAACAACGCGACCCAGATCACCGACGCTGAACGCGCCTTGATCCAACGCTGGTTCGAGGCCGGCGCGCGCATCGAGTGAACCGCGGCAGGCGCCTGGCGCGATAGGCGCCGAACCCAGCCCTGCTGGGAATCAAGCTCAGCGCTCGGCGATGTAGTGCCGCATCTGCACCGGCTCGCCGGGCACCACCCACTCGCGCACGCGGGCCTCGATGGTCTGGTCGGCCACCGTGGCACGGGCACGCTGGTGCAGGTAGTCGGCCCAGCGGGTGACGATGAAGCGCTCGACAAAACGGGTCGGGTCATCCAAATCGCGGTAGATGCGCCAGAAAGTGGCGCCATCACGGCGCCGCGGCGCCTTCAGCAAGCTCAGCTCGGCGACGAAGGCCTCGGCATCCTCGGGTCGCACGTGGTAGATCATCTCCACCGCCACCGGGCCGGCCTCGGGGTCGGGCGCATCGGCCACCAGCAAATCCTCGAACGGCGCTTGCGTCACCTCGTGCAGCTCGCCCATGCGCAGCGGAAAGCGCCGCGCCAGCAGCAGGTTGGCCAGCATCAGCGCCGCCGCCATGCACAGCGCCGCCTGCAGCCCCAACAGCCCGGCCACCGCGCCCCAAAAAGCCGAGCCCAGCGCAAACGGGCCCAGTGCGCTGAGCACATGCATGGCGGACGCGCGTGAGCGCACCCAGGGCGGCGCGCTGGTCTGGGTGGCGGTGTTGAAGGTGCTCATCACGCTCATCCAGGCCGCGCCGCCGGCCACCAGGCTGATGTAGACCGGCAGCGCCCAGCGCGACAGCGCGGCCACCGCCATCACCAGCGCGAACACCAGGCAACCGACGCTGACCAGCCGCTCCAGCCCCAAGCGCTGGCGCAGCGGGCCGATCACCAGGCCGGCGGCCACCGCACCGGTGCCCAGGCAGGCCATCAGCGCGCCGAAGCCCGCCGCACCGAGGCCCAGCCGCTGCTGGCCGATCACCGGCAGCAGCGCCCACAGCGCCGAGCCGGCGGCGCTGTAGGCCGCCGTTCGCACCAGCTGCGCCAGGATGGTCTGGGCATGCCAGGCGTAGCGCAGGCCGGCCAGCGTGCCACCCCACAGCCGCTCGGGCGGCAGCCGGCTGGGCGGGTGCGGCCGCGGCGGGCGGCGCTGGATGCCCAGGGCCAGCACCAGGGTGCCGGTGATCGCCAGCGCGAACACCATGCCGCCACCGACCAGCGGGCCGGCCCAGCCACTGCCCAGGCCGAACACCACGCCGGCCAGCGCCGGGCCCAGCGCGCGAGCGCCGTTGTAGGCGATGCTCATCGCGATGATGGCCTGCGGCAATTCGTCGCGCGGCAAGATCTCACCGACCGCCGAGTTCCAGGCCGGCGTCATCATCGCGGTGCAGCAGCCGGCGATCGCCGTGAACACCAGCAGCGTGGCCGGCCCGGCCCAACCGGCCAGCAGCAGCCCGGCCAGCACCACCACGCTGGCCGCCTGCACGCCCAGCGCGGCCAGGATCAGCCGGCGCCGGTCGGTCGTGTCGGCCAGCATGCCGGCCGGCAGCGCCAGCACGAACATCGGCAGAAACACCGCCGTCTGCACCAGCGCGGCCAGGAAGGACGAGCCGGTCAGCTCGACCATCAACCACGACGCGGCCATGCCGTGCATCGCGTTGGCCATGAAGTAGAGGCCGCTGGTCAGCCACAGGCTGCGAAACGCCGGGTGGCGCAAGGTCACCCAGATCGCGGCCGAGGGCTGCGCCGGGGCCGGGTTGGCAGGCTGGTTTTGGGGGGCTGGATCGGGCATGGCCGCTGCATTGTGCGGCCGGGTCGGGGCTCGGTGATCGGCTGCTGATCGCCCTGAAATCACCGCTTGGTCGGCCCGTTGATCGGCCGTTGATTGCCCGCGCTGGCCTGCCGGCGCGGCCCCTGGCGGCCGCTCGTTCTATGCAATACTTATTTTTCGCCTGGCCAGAGAAGCCGGGCGAGCATCGTTGGAGGAGGCGTGGGCGACCGGTGGAACCGGGTTCAGCCCGCGGCAAACAGCAACTGTCTGAGGAGGCACCGCATGGGCAACAGCCCGCAAGTCGAGCCCACGCATGGCCAAGCGGCACCTGTCGATCCGGCACAGGTTGAACCGGCACCTGTTGAACCCTCCGCCGAGCCAGCAAACCTCGCCGAGGGCGACCCTGCGCAGGTCATCGCATCGGCCTGGAGCGACCAGGCCCTGTGGTCGGCGGTGGCCAGCAAGATCGGCGACTCGATCCGCCGCTGGCGCGTGGTCGCCGTGGTCGCCGGGCTGGCTGGCCTGTTCCTCAGCATCCTGGCCGGCACGCTGACCGGCGCCCAGCACAGCGGCCCGCGCATGGCGCTGACCACTGTGGGCGTGTTGCTGCTGGCGCTGGTGCCCTACTTGCGCCAGCGGCTGGTGTCGCCCGAGCGGGTGCAGGCCTGGACCACCGCGCGCAACGTGTCCGAGCAGTTGAAGGAGGCGATCTACCGCCACCTGATGGGCGTGCTGGCGCCCGAGCCGCTGGCCGATGGCTCGGCGCCGGCCGATGCGCAAGGCCCTGCCAACCTGGTGCGCCGCTGCCGCACGATCAAACAGGCCGCCGTTGACCTGGCCGGTGTGGCCGCAACGGCCCGGGCCGAGGTCCGCCAGCGCAAGACCCGGCTGACGCTGGACGACTACCTGGCCGACCGGGTTGAGGGCCAGATCCACTACTACCGCAGCAAGGGCGAGGCGGCGGGCCGCGCGGCCAAGCGGCTGCAGGTGATCGAGTTCGTGCTGGGCGTCTCGGCGGTGGTGCTGGGCACGCTGACCGGCAGCGCGGTGCCCGGTGATGGCCTGGGCGATCCAGCGCAGCAGATCTTCACCATCAGCGCGCTGCTGCCGCTGCTGGCGGTGGTGGCGGCGGCCACCGCGGCGGTGACCGGCCACATCGCCGGCGCCCGCGAGGCCGAGATCGCCGCCAAGTACTTCGCCTGCTACGACCTGCTCAAGACCATCCGCGACGAGTGGCGCGTCTCGCCCGACCCGCAAGACCCGGCCAACGTGCGCCGCCTGGCCGACACGGTGGAGCGCGCCATCGCCAGCGAGTACGGCGGCTGGGTGGCCGACTGGAACAAGGCGCAACAAAAAGCCCCACAGGCTTGACGACCGGGGCCTCAACGCCCGAGACGGACCCGAACGCACGAGGCGTCCCGGTCCTGCGGTGGGCAGGGACCCGGTCTTGAAGGAGATTCGACGATGGGCTACTTGCCGCAGTTCAAGAACGACTTGTTCATCAGCTACCGCCGCACGTCCAACGAAGGCCAAGACCCCTGGGTCGACAACTTCTGCGACAGCGTGCGCTCGTCGCTGCGCGACCTGGTGGGCGATGTGCAGATGTGGCGCGACACCAGCGAGCTGCGCGCCGGTGACGCCTGGCGGCCCGAGATCGCCGATGCGGTCGACACCGCCGGCATCTTTCTGGCGGTGATCTCGCGCACCTACTTCGACAGCGACGAATGCCGCAAAGAGCTGGACCGCTTTCTCGGCCGGCTGAAAAGCGCCGAGGGCGGGGGCGTGGTCGGTGGCGGGCGCAAGCTGCTGCCGATCTTCAAGCACCCGCCCAAGCCCGACCAAGAGCTGCCGCGTGAGCTGGCCGAAATCGGCCACCACGAGTTCTTCAACCTCCACCCCAAGCCCTGGCGCGAGCTCGACCCCAAGCGCGACTACGACGACTACCACGAGCGCCTGA
>JAYVDE010000390.1:0-4665 GCA_043749575.1 Burkholderiaceae bacterium
GAGCTCTGGCGGGTCGCCAGGGGCGTCAACCGCTGCGCGCCCGGTGGCGCGCAGCAGGCCGCTCAACAGTGAATCGACGGCGCCACCGGTCTCATCGACGCGGCCGACGGTGGCGATGGTGCGCTGCCGGGGCTTGCCGGCCTCGTCGCGGTAGGACTCCACCAGTTACGTATTCACGGGGTACCCGCCTTGCGCCGAACAGCGTCAGGTCGTCAGTCATGTTGACCGTGCCTGAAGTTTCGCTGGTAAGTTGATGATTTGATTGAGACAACTGCGGGTTGTGCCAGCGACCACCAGCCGCGTCGAGCCGCCCGCCATGATCCCGGCGGCGTGGGGCGAGGCAGCGCTGCCGCAATCTATGGCCGACTGCCATGCCCTGATCAGGGCCTAAGCCGAACTGCTGAGCGCGTTGCAGACCCAGGATCAAGTGCTGCAGGAGCGGGTCAACCTGAACTCGCGCAATTCGTCCAAGCCGCCGTCCTCGGATGGGCCAGGGGCAGGCAACCGGACACAGCGTCGGGCCAGCCAGCGCAAGCGCGGGGCGCAGCTCGGCCACAAGGGTCACAGCCGCGCGATGCTTGATGCCGCCGAGGTCGACAGCATCGTGGACTGCAAGCCCGAACCGGTGTTCGCGGCCCACTGCAGTCGCGTGGACAGCACCGCCAGTGGGTGCTTCAAATCGATCATCGCGTCCAGTCTGGCGCGGAAGAAATCGTCTGTGGCCATTGGCAGCGGTCCTCAATCCCTCAAGAATTGCCACCAAGTAGATTGAAACGCGAAGGATCTGACCATCGGAAATATCCAGAACTTCGTTTAAAAACAACGGGTTATGAGTTTTGCAGGGCCGACTAATGACAGGCAGGGGTCGAAAGCGACGATGCCGTTCGGCACATTGCGGCGCGTTTCAGCGGGTTGTGGCGCTTCGCGCCGGTAAATCGGGATCGTGGCCGCCGCAGGCCAGGCAGACATGGCTGCCGGTGATCGCGTCGAAGGTGGGTAGATCCTGCAGTGATCAGCCGCTCTACATCCGGGTTAGGCTTGGTCGCGGCGCCGTGCGGGCGTGGCGCAAGCTGATCGCTCGGGTTCGAAGGCCTGGCTGGACTTGCCGGCTGCAATGGCTCGTTAGTTATTTACATAAGATACATCGGCGCGCTTTCTGCGGGTGCGACCAGCAGGTCTGTCAGATCCCTGGAGGGGCCGCCTCGCGTCGGCCTCTAAAATGGCACTGCACTCGTCATTGGGGAGTAGCCGCCCTGCACCTGCAGGGGTTCGTATCAACAGACTTGGCCACCGGCACTCACCGGGCCATGGTGCGAGCAGCTCAAGAGCCTGGCCAGACCTTTGACCACACGCCTCCACAAACTTGTGTTTGGGCCGGAGAGGCCGTGTGGTCTTCGGTTTTTGCCGGCCCTTGGATATTTTCTTGGAAGCATTTCTGGTGTCCACCGGCGTGGTCGCGCTCGGCGAAATGGGCGACAAGACGCAGTTGCTGGCCATGCTGCTGGCGGCCAAGTTTCGCAAGCCGGTCCACATCATCCTGGGCATCCTGGTGGCCACGCTGGTCAACCATGCCTTGGCCGGTGCGCTGGGTGAGACCGTCGCCCGGACGCTGGGCCCCGCTGTGCTGCGCTGGGTGATCGGCGCCTCGTTCATCGCGATGGCGCTCTGGATGCTGATCCCGGACCAGGTCGATGACGACGGGGCCGGCGGGCGGCAGCGGTTCGGCGTCTTCGGCACCACCGTGCTGGCCTTCTTCCTGGCCGAGATGGGTGACAAGACCCAGATCGCCACGGTGGCGCTGGCGGCGCGCTACACCGAGCTGGCAGCGGTCGTCGCCGGCACCACGCTGGGCATGATGCTGGCCAACGTGCCCGCGGTGTTCCTCGGTGAGCGCATCGCCAAGATCCTGTCGACGCCGCTGGTGCACGGCATCGCGGCGGCGATCTTCGCGGTGCTGGGCGTGCTGACGCTGTTCAACGTCGGCCAGCTGTTCTGAGTACCCGAGCACCCCAGCCACCCCAGCGCCCCAGCGCCAGCCGGCCGGCGCTAGATCAGGACTCTTGCGGCAGCTTGGCTTGCCGAATGGCCTGGCCGTAGGCGGCCAGTTGGTCGCTCAGCAGCCGGGCGACCGCGTCGGACGAGCCCGGCTGCAGCACCAGGCCGGCCTTGTCGGCGGGCGCCCGCATATCGGGGTGGGCGATGGCCTCGCGCAGCGCCTTGGCGACCACGGCAGCGGTGTCCCTGGGCGTGCTGGCCGGCACCACCAGGCCACCCCACGGCACCACGTTGACCAAGGGCATGCCGGCTTCGCTGATCGTCGGCACCTCGGGCATGGCGGCGCTGCGTTCGGGCAGCAACACCGCCAGCGGCCGGAACTTGCCGTCCTTCAGCAGCGCCGGCATCACCGCCGGCGAGGTCCACATCATGTGGACGCGGCCGCCGATCATGTCGACCACCGCTTGCGATTCGCCCTTGTAGGGCGTGGCGGTCATGTCGGCGCCCGACGACACCATCAACTGGGCGGCGGCCAGCAGCGCGGTCGAGTTGCCCGAGGCGTAGCTGTACTTGCCCGGGTTGGCCAAGATGTGAGCCAGCACCTCGCGCAAGGTGTTGCCCGGCAGGGACTCGTGGACCATCAGGTAGAAGCTGAAGGTGACGAACTGGGTCAGCGGCGAGAAGTCTTTCAGTGGGTCGTAACCGGCGTTTTTACGCACGTTGGGCACGTACGACAGCGCCGAAGCGGTGGCGAAGAAGATCGTGTGGCCGTCGGCCGGCTGGCGCAGCAGCTCTTGCGCGGCCAGCGCGCCGTCGGCGCCCGGTCGGGGGTCCACGTTGACCGTTTGCTTGACCGCTGCCTGCAGCTGCATCGCCAGGCTGCGAGCGATGACATCGCTGGCACCGCCGACGGTGAAGGGCGTGAGGATGCGGATCGGTTTGCTCGGCCAGGCCGCCTGGGCGGTCGACGGGGTGGGCAGCAAGGTGGCGCTGGCGGTCAGCAGGATCTGGCGGCGGGAAAGCGTCTGGGTCATTGGGGGTCCTGGCGGGGCGGGTAGCGGCGTGTAGCGGCGGGCAGCGGCGGGCAGCGGCGAGCTTGCAGCGCATCCGGTGGGCCGCCGGCGGATGCCCGGGGTCGGTCCCCGGGATGATCAGGGCAGTGTCACACGCGATCACCGACACCGGCCGCATTCGCGCCGCCGCGGCATCACCGCACCGGCCTTGACGCAGGGCATCGTGCGGCGATTGGCCACCCCCGGCGCCTGCCATCGACGCCAGCTCGTCGGTCGAGCGGCCATCAGGTCGACCAGCGGTCATAGTGGCCTAGCGTCGCGCTTGTGCGGTGTCCACCTGCCCGAGGGGCAGCGAATGCAAACACACGCAAACGCGAGCCGGCACGGCGGTGGTCGGAGAGTTGGTCAATTCATAACACGTCAGCGGCGCGACTATGTTGTAAGCGCGCTGCACTTGCGCCCAATGGACCGGCGTAGATGACACCGCGCAGTGGGAATCGCCGGTGCGGGGTAGATGATGAGACGTTGATCAAAACCAGTCAGGAGACGATATGGCCAGCCGCAAATCCAAGCAATCTGAACTCGCCCAAGCCGCGGGCCACCTGAGCGCCGCTGCGCAAGAGGTCGGCAGCGCGATGTCGCACAAGCTCGGCGCCGTCGGCGATGCGATGGCGGCCCGCGCGGGCCATGCAAAGAAGCAGGTCCTGAAGGGCCGTGACCAGGCCCAACGAGGCATCGGCAGTCTGGTGAAGTTGGCCGAGACGCAGCTGAAGAAGGCTGAGGCGCAACTCAACAAGGCCGGTGCCGCGGCCCGCAAGTCGGTGTTGGCGGCCGAGAAGAAGCTTGAAGCCACCCGGCGCAGCACCGGCCGCACGCTGGCTGGCCTGCAGGCCAGCGCCGAGCGCAAGGCCACCGCAGTCAAGAAGGCGGTCGAGCGGGAAGCGGCGGCGCTGAAGAAGGCCATGGGCGGTCAGCCCAAGGCAGTTGCGCGCAAGCAGGCTGCCGCCAAGTCGCCGCTGCTGCCGAAGGCGGCCCTCAAGTCTGCGCCCGCCAAGAAGGCCGCGGTCAAGAAGATGGCCGCTGAAAAGGTCGCCGCCAAGACGGTCGCCGCCAAGAAAGTCAGTGCAAAGGCAGTTGCCCAAAAGGCCGTCGCCAAGCCGGCCGCCGTCAAGAAGACCGCTGTCAAGGCGCCGGTGGCCAAAAGAGTTGCGGCCAAGAAGGCCGCGCGCTGACGAACCAGCGCCCTGTCGCCCGCCCCAGCCCAGGCTGGGCGGGGGTTATGGTGGTGACGGTGGCGGCGGTGACCACCGCTGTCGTCAGTCGAAGCTGATGTCGAGGGCCGGCAGTGCGGTGTTGAACCGGGCGCTCCAGGTCTCGCCGGCCGCCACCGGCCAGGCGTCGGTCCAGGTGCCGGTGGTCACCACGTCACCGCTGGCCAGGTCGACCGCGCCAGGGCAGGCCCGCAAGGCCTCGGTGAAGTGCAGCAAGGCGCGCAACGGGCTGTCCAGCACATGGGCGCCAGCGCCCTCTTCAAGCGCCGTGCCGTTTTTCAGCAAGCTCAGCCGGGCGCCAGCCAGCAACTGGTGCAGGTGCTCGGCGTCGCGCGCCAGCGCGGCCACCGGTTGGCGGGGGCCGATCAGCAAATGGGCATGCAGGC
>JAYVDE010000391.1:0-12134 GCA_043749575.1 Burkholderiaceae bacterium
TCATCGGCGTCACCGGCTACAGCTTCGGTTTTGTCGTGCGCAGCGATTCGCCCTACAAGACCTTCAACGACTTTCTCGAGGCCGCCCGCAAGCAGCCCGGCAAGATCGATTTCGGCTCCACCGGCACCGGCACCAGCCCGCACCTGCTGATCGAAGAGGTGGCCGACGCGGCCAAGGTACAGCTCAACCACATCCCGTTCAAGGGCAACGCCGACCTGATGCAGGCCCTGCTGGGCGGCCACGTGATGTCGGCCAGCGACGCCACCGGCTGGGACAAGTTTGTCGACAGCGGCCAGATGCGGCTGCTGGTGAGCTTTGGCGACCAGCGCATCAAGCGCTGGCCCAACGTGCCCACCGCCAAGGAGCTGGGCTACAACATCGTGGCCAACTCGCCCTACGGCCTGGTCGGCCCCAAGGGCATGGACCCGGCGGTGATGAAAACCCTGCACGACGCCTTCAAGAAGGCGATGGACGAGCCCAAGCACCTGGAGGTGCTCGACCAGCTGAACCAGCCCACCTGGTACAAGAACAGTGCCGACTACGCCAGCTGGGCGCGCGAGACCTTCGGCAAGGAAAAGGGCTTGATCGAGCGGCTGGGCTTGTTGGCCAAGTAAGCGGCCGCCGGCTGGCGCCGGCTGGCGGGGCGATAAGCCCGCCGCCGCACGGGGCTGCTGGACAATCCCCCTACCGCCGTGCAGGCGAGCGCCGCATCATCTGGCACCACGTCACCCGGCAGGAGATTCGCCCCATGGCCACGCTCAACGTCAACGGCAAAGTGCGCACGCACGACGCCGAACCCGACACCCCGCTGCTGTGGGTGCTGCGCGAACAGCTGGGCCTCACCGGCACCAAATACGGTTGCGGCATCGCGCAGTGCGGCGCCTGCACCGTGCACATAGCCGGCGTGCCCAGCCGCTCGTGTGTGCGGCCGGTGGCCAGCATCGGCGCGGCCGAGCAAATCACCACCATCGAAGGCCTGTCGCCCGACGGCAGCCACCCGCTGCAAAAGGCCTGGGTCCAGCTCGACGTGCCGCAGTGTGGTTTTTGCCAGTCGGGCATGTTGATGACCGCGGCCGCACTGATGAAGACCAAGCCCCAACCCAGCGCGCAAGACGTGCGCGAGGCGATGAGCAACATCTGCCGCTGCGGCACCTACAACCGGGTGCAGGCGGCGATTCAACTGGCGGCCAAGGGCTGAGGGGCAGATGATGAACACCACCGCCATCACCACCCTGACCGCTACCCCCACCGCCGCGCCGCAGTCAGCGTCGCGCCGCCGCTTCCTCGTCACCAGCAGCGCGGCCGCCGGCGGGTTGATGCTGGGCTTTCATGTGCCGATGGTGCAAGGCCAGTCGGCGGTGCCCGAGATCAACGTCTGGGTGCTGATCCAGCCCGACGAAACCGTGGTCGTGCGCATCGCCCGCAGCGAGATGGGGCAGGGCACGCTCACCGGCCTGGCCCAGCTGGTGGCCGAAGAGCTGCAGTGCGACTGGGCCCGCGTCACCACCGAATACCCCACGCCCGGCCAGAACCTGGCCCGCGCCCGCGCCTGGGGCAACTTCTCCACCGGCGGCAGCCGCGGCATCCGCGAGTCGCACGACTACGTGCGCAAGGGCGGTGCCGCCGCGCGGATGATGCTGGTGCAGGCCGCCGCCGACGGTTGGGGCGTGCCAGCGGCCGACTGCCGCGCCGACAAGGGCGTCATCACGCACACCGCGTCGGCCAGGCGCACGACCTACGGCGCGATGGCGCCGGCCGCCGCCAAGCTGAAGCCGCCGACCGACATCGTGCTGAAAGATCCCAAGACCTGGACCATCGCTGGCCAGCCGCTGCCTCGGCTGGATACCGTTGCCAAGACCACCGGCGCGCAGGTCTACGGCATGGACCTGAAGCTGCCCGGCCTGCTCAACGCCGCGATCCGCGATTGCCCGATCATCGGCGGCAAGGTCAAGCGCTTCGACGCCGCGCCGGTGCTGCTGATGCCCGGCGTGAAACAGGTGGTGCCGGTGGGCGACAGCGCGGTGGCGGTGGTCGCCGACACCTGGTGGCGCGCCAAAAAAGCGGTCGACGCGCTGCTGATCGAATGGGACGAGGGGCCACACGCCCAACTGTCCAGCGCCGACATCGACGTGCTGCTCAAAGCCGGCCTCGACGCCCCCGAAGGCCTGGTCGGCAGCGAAGTGGGCAAAGCCCGCGACAGCTTCGCCGGCGCCGCCCGCACGCTGGAGGCGGTGTACGCCTACCCCTACCAAAACCACGCCTGCATGGAGGTGATGAACGCCACGGCGAAATTCACCCCCGCCGCCGCCGGCCAAGCCGCCCGCTGCGAGGTCTGGACGCCGACCCAGAACGGCGAGGCTGCGCTGGCCGCCACCGCCGAGGCCTCGGGCCTGCCGGCGGCGCAGTGCGAGGTCTACAAGATCCACCTCGGCGGCGGCTTCGGCCGGCGTGGCGCCACCGACTGGGTGCGCCAGGCGGTGGCCATTGCCCAGGCGATGCCGGGCACACCGGTCAAGCTGATCTGGAGCCGCGAGGAGGACATGCAACACGGCTTCTTCCACCCGACCACGCAGTGCAAGCTGCGCGCCGGGCTCGATGCCCAGGGCCGGCTGACCGCACTGCACATGCGGATCTCGGGCCAGTCGATCCTGGCCGGTTTGTTCCCGCAGAACCTGCAGAACGGCCGCGACCCGGTGGTCTTCCAGGGCCTGAATGCGGGCGGTGCCGAAGGCGCGCTGGGCTATGCCATCCCGAACCTGCTGATCGACCATGCGATGCGCAACCCGCCGGTGCGGCCGGGCTTCTGGCGCGGCGTCAACCTGAACCAGAACGCGATCTACCTGGAATGTTTCATCGACGAGATCGCCCACGCCACCCAGCAAGACCCGCTGGCGCTGCGCCGGCAGTTGCTGGCCGGCAGCCCCAAACACCTGGCGGTGCTGAACGCCTGCGCCCAGCGCGCCGGCTGGGGCACACCCGCCGCGCCGGTGAACGGCCAGCCGGTGCACCGCGGGCTGGCCCAGATCATGGGCTTTGGCAGCTATGTGGCGGCCTGCGCCGAGGTCTCGGTCAACCCGGCCGGTGAGTTGACGATCCACCGCATCGTCGCGGCCACCGACTGCGGCCACGCCGTCAACCCGCAGCAGATCGCGGCGCAGGTCGAAGGCTCGTTCGCCTATGGTTTGTCGGCGGCACTGTTCGGCGAGATCACGATAGCCAAAGGCCGCGTGGTGCAGACCAACTTCGACAGCTACCCGGTGCTGCAGATGGCGCAGATGCCCCAGGTCGAAACCCTCGTGATGCCCTCGGGCGGCTTCTGGGGCGGTGTTGGAGAGCCGACCATCGCGGTGGCCGCGCCGGCGGTGCTGAACGCCATCTTCGCCGCCACCGGCCAGCGCATCCGCTCGCTGCCGATCAAGAACCAGTCGCTGAAGCGGGCATGAGGACACCCGTGCGATATCGGGCTGCCGACACGGCGCCGCGGCCTACGCGGGTGCCGGCGCTGGTCATGCTGCTGGCGGCCGGGCTCACGTCGGCCGCCAGCCCGGCCGCCGCCACCGGTGACGTGGCGCGGGGCGCGACCATCGCCGCCAGCCGCCAGCAAGGCCTGTGTGTGCTGTGCCACGCGCTGCCGGGCCAGGCGGCGGCCTTTCAAGGCGACATCGGCCCGCCGCTGGCCGGCGTCGGTGCGCGGCTGGCGCCCGAGGTCTTGCGCCAGCGGCTGCTGGCACCCGAGCGCTTCAACCCCGAGACGGTGATGCCGTCGTATGGCCGCCCGGGCAGCCCCCAAGACGACCTGCAGCGGGTGCCAACGGCGCTGCGCGGCCAGCCGCTGCTGAGCCCGGACCAGGTCGACGATGTGCTCGCCTGGCTGGCCTGCCTGCGATGAACAAGCAACCCACGCCCGACCGGCGCCGGCTGCTGCTGGCCGCCGGCACGGCCTGGCTGTCGCTGCAGGCCCGCCCGGCAGCGGCGGTGTCGGCGCCCGACAGCCTGCAGCAGATGGTCGCCCGCTGGGCCGGCGGCAAGCCGGTGAGCGAAGGCCGCGTGCGCTTTGAGGTGCCGCCGCTGGTCGAGAACGGCAACGCCGTGCCGATCAGCGTGCGGGTCGACGGCGCCATGACCGCCGCCAGCCACGTGCAGGAGATCGTCGTCTTCAACGAACGCAACCCGCAGCGCGACGTGGTGCGCGCGGTCTTCGGCCCGGCCAGTGGGCGGGCGCAGCTCGACACCCGCATCCGGCTGGCCACCTCGCAGCGGCTGGTGGCGCTGGCCCGCTTCAACGACGGCAGCCAGTACTCGGCCCAGGTCGACGTGCTGGTCACGCTGGCCGCCTGCATCGAGCCCTGAATGGCCGACGAAACCCCCTCCAAACCGCGGGTGCGCAGCCTCATCCACGGTCTTGACACGCTGCAGCGCGGGGTGCCCGGAGAGCTGCGCGTGACGCTCGGCCACCCGATGGAAAACGGCATGCGCCACGACGGCTACGGCAACGTGGTGCCGCGCAGCATCGTCACGCGCTTCGAATGCAGGCTCGACGGCGCGCTGGTGATCGCCGTCGACCTGTACCCGGCGATTGCCGCCAACCCCTATCTGGCCTTCTGGCTGCGGGCCGATGGGCCGGGCACGCTGAGCTTCGAATGGTCGGGCGACTGGGGCTTCCAGCACCGCGAGACCCGGGCCATCCAGCCGGCATGAGCGCCGGCGAAAAAACAGCGGCGCGGGTGTGGGTGTGGGTGGCGGGCTTGACCGGCCTGGCGCTGTGGGCCGCCGGTGCGGCCGGTGCGGCCGCTGGCAGCGCCGAAAATTCCACCACCCCGCTGACCCAGCCCACCCAGCCCGCGATCCAGCCGACCGCACCGCCGCCGACCCGGTCCATCGCTCAGCCGACCCCCCCTGCGGCGCCGACCGACGCCCGCCGTTCGGGCCTGTTTTTCATGAGCCCGGCGTTGCAGGCGCTGCAGCGCGACGACGGTCAGAACCCGGCCCTGCTGTGGGCAGCCGACGGCGCCGCGCTGTGGCGCAGCCGCGCCAACCCCGCCGGCCGCTCGTGCGCCGATTGCCATGGCGACAACGCCCAGCAGATCAGCGGCGCCGCCGCCCGCCACCCGGCCTGGGACGCGGCGGCTGGCCTGCCGGTCAACCTGGCCGGGCGCATCAACGCCTGCCGCCAGCGCCACCAGCAAGCGCCGCCGCTGGCCGTGGAATCGGCCGACGGGCTGGCGCTCGCGCTCTGGCTGGGCCTGCAGTCGCGCGGCCAGCCGGTGGCCCCGCCCGCCGACGACCGCCTGGCGCCGCTGCGCGCGCAGGGCGCCGCCCTGTGGCAGCAGCGCCTGGGCCAGCTGAACCTGGCCTGCAGCCATTGCCACGACCAGCGCGCCGGCCTGCGGCTGGGCGGCGCACGGATCCCGCAAGGCCATGCCACCGGCTACCCGATCTACCGGCTCGAATGGCAGGCGCTGGGCAGCCTGCAGCGCCGGCTGCGCGGCTGCGTCACCGGCGTGCGTGCCGAGCCCTGGCCGGCCGGTGCGCCCGAATGGCTGGCGCTGGAGGCCCACCTGGCCGTGCGGGCCGCCGGCATGCCGGTGGAGACGCCGGCCGTGCGGCCCTGAGCCTCACGCGCCACTGCACCACTGCACCACAGCAGCGCCGCACCACAGCAACACCGCGCATCGGCCACTCGGCTGTCGAAGCAGGTGGCGCGGGTCGGCGCGGATCGGTAGAAAGCGCGATGGCGGCGCGCAACGGCTTGGCTTAGCGTCGGCGCTCTACCTCCTCAAGGACTCAAGATGCTCGATGCCGCCACGGTGCAGCAGATGCTGGACCCGCAGTTTCCCGGCCTGATGGGCGTGCGCCTGGTCGAACTGGCGCCCGACCGGGTGCTGGCCGAGATGGTGGTGCGTGCCGACCTGTGCACCGGCGGCGGCATCCTGCACGGCGGCGCCTACATGGCTTTTGCCGACACCCTGGGCGCGGTCGGCACGGTGGTCAACCTGGGCCCGGGCCAGCGCACCACCACCACCGACTCCAGCACCAAGTTCATCGCCAGCGCCAAGCTCGGCAGCACCGTCACCGGCGAATGCCTGGCGCTGCACCGCGGCCGCAGCACGCAGGTCTGGCAGACGATGATCCGCAACGCCGACGGCAAGCTGTGCGCGGTGATCACCCAGACCCAGCTGATCATGGCCAGCGGCGGCTGAGCGCCGCGCGACCGGCGGCTTGCCGACCCGTTGGTCAGGTCAGTCTGCCGACTTGGCCTTCAAGCCATAAGCGCTGAACTTGGCCACCACCCGGTCGATCTCGGCCAGCGGCAGCAGCTTGGGGCCGCCCAGCTGCAGGCACATGAAGGTCTGCTGGGCCAGGGTTTCAACCTCAGCGGCCAGCCACATCGCGCGGTCCAGGTCGCGCTCGAAGGCCAGCAGGCCGTGGTGCGCCAGCAGGCAGGCCTTGCGGCCAACCAGTGCGGCCACGGCGGCCTGCGACAGTTCGGCCGTGCCGTAAGTGAAGTAGGGCGCGCAGCGGATGCTCGCGCCACCAGCCACAGCGATCATGTAGTGCAGCGGCCCGATCTCCAGCCCCTGGATCGCCAGCACCGTGGCGTAGGTCGGATGGCCGTGCACCACCGCGCCGGCCTCGGGCCGGGCCTGGTACACAGCCTGGTGCATCAACCACTCGCTGCTGGGGTCTAGCGGGTGGTCCCAGCGTGCGGTGCCGGGGCCGGTGAAGGCGACCGCCACCATGTCCGCGGGCTGCAGCGTGTCGTAGGCGATGCCGCTGGGCGTGATCAGCATGCCGCCGTGCTCGCTGCCGTGCTCACCCGCGTCCGTACCCCCGGCTATGCGCACGCTGAGATTGCCCGAGCTGCCGCTGGCCAGGCCCAGTGGCTGCAGGCGCTGGGCCTGGCGCACCAGCTGGGCGCGCAGGTCGGCGTGGTCCAGCGCGGCCCGCTGCACCTTAGACACCCAGCACCTTGGCCACCGGCGCCGGCCGCAGCCGGTAGGCGTCGGGCATGCCCGAGCCCAGCAGCGGGCGCAGGTAGAGGCGGAAGGCGTCGGTCACGTCGGTGCCGCTGTCGCTGATGAATTGGTCCTCCATCACCCGGGTCTTGCCGGCCACCTCACTCAGTGGCAGCAGGGCGTAGTCGGCCGAGTAATAACCGGTGCGCTGGATCGCCACCGAGCCATCACGGTGCTCGCCGTTGACGCCCCACATCGCAAACTGCACCGCCTTCTCGCCGACCTCGCGGGCCTCGCGTTGGTCGACATCGGAGACGCAGCCGATGAAGCTGCGCTGCAAATAGCCGAAGGTGTCGCCGCGCACCCGCTTGATGCCGAGCTTTTGCTTGATCTCCTCGCACAGCAGGTCGGCCAGCGCGCCGGTGCCCGACAGCTGCACGTTGCCGTGCTCGTCACGCTCCAGGTCTTTGGCAAGTTTCGCCAGCATCGGCGCACCACTCGCATCGTGGATGCCTTCGCTGACGGCGACCACGCAGCGGCCATGGCGGGCGAACATGGCCTTCACGTCGGCCAGAAACTGGCTCAGATCGAACACCCGCTCGGGCAGGTAGATCAGGTGCGGGCCGTCGTCCGGGAACTTCTTGCCCAAGGCCGAGGCGGCGGTGAGAAAGCCCGCGTGGCGGCCCATCACCACGCCGATGTAAACCCCCGGCAGCGCCGCGTTGTCGAGGTTGGCGCCGGCAAAGGCCTGGGCCACGAAGCGCGCCGCCGACGGGAAGCCCGGCGTGTGGTCGCTGCCGACCAGGTCGTTGTCGATCGTCTTGGGAATATGGATGCAGCGCAGCGGGTAGCGGGCCGCCGCGGCCTGCTCGCTGACGATGCGCACCGTGTCCGACGAGTCGTTGCCGCCGATGTAGAAGAAGTGGCCGATGGCATGGGCCTGCAGCACGCGGAAGATCTTCTGGCAGTAAGCCAGGTCGGGCTTGTCGCGGGTGCTGCCCAGCGCCGACGAGGGCGTGGCCGCCACCAGTTCGAGGTTGTGGCTGGTCTCCTGCGTCAGGTCGACGAAGTCCTCGTCGACGATGCCGCGCACACCGTGGCGCGCGCCGTAGACCAGGTCGATGCCCTTGTGGCGGCGCGCTTCCATCACCACGCCGACCAGGCTCTGGTTGATCACCGCGGTGGGCCCACCGCCTTGCGCGACGAGGATCTTGTTCACGGCCATGGCCTGACTCCCGGCGACGCTGCGGCGCCTGTGGACTTGGGGCAGCGTGCGCTGATTGTGGCGCCCCACCGGCCGGTGCTAAGGTGACCGGTCTGGAGGTTGACCATGTCCCTGCCCCGCACTGCCGCAGCCGCGCCCACCGCAGCAGCCACCGCCACCGCCACACACGCTGCTACACACGCCGCCTCAGCGGTTGGCGCTGAGGCCGCCGCCCCGACCTCTCCCCACGCCGGCCCCCGGCTGCGCCAGGTCTGCATCGCCGCGCCGCTGCTGGCGCCCTGGGTCGACCAGTTGCAGCAGCTGTTCGGGCTGGGCGCGGCCTACGCCGACCCGCACGTGGCCAAGTACGGCCTCGACAACGCGGTGCTGGCGGTCGGCCACCAGTTCATCGAGCTGGTGGCGCCGGTACGCGACGACGCGCCGCTGCACCGCTTCCTGGCCCGCCACCCGGGCGGCGCCGGCTACATCGTGATCCTCGACAACGACACCATAGCCAGCCGCCGCCGCCACCTGCAAGGCCTGGGCGCGCGGCTGATCACCGACCTCAGCCACGACAGCTTCCACACCCTGCAGGTGCACCCGCGCGATGCCGGCGCCTGCATGCTGGAGTTCGACCACACCGACGGCGGCGAGGCGCTGGACGGCCCCTACCCGCCGGCCGGACCGCAGTGGCAGCAGCAGATCCGCCTGGGCCGCGTCACCGGCATCGCCGGCGTGGTGCTGCGCGCCGCCGATGCCCCAGCCCTGGCCGCACGCTGGGCCGCGCTGAACGGCGTGCCCGCCACCACCACCGACGCCGACGGCCGGCTGCACCTGCAACTGCCCGGCGGCTTCATTGCCTTCGAGGCGGCGGCGCCGGGTGCCGCCGACGGCCTGACCGAAATCGTGCTGCAAGCCGTCGATCCGGCCGCGGTGCTGCGCCAGGCCGCCGCCCTGGCCCTACCGATGATCGACGACAGCCTGGTGCTGGCCGGCGTGCGGTTCAGCCTGACCAGCGCCGCAACGGCAGGCTGAACCGGTCAGCGCCAGGCCGGGTTCACGGCGGCTGAACAGCGATGCGAACGGTTGCCCGCGCCACATCCCCGGTCGGGAGCCGGGAACAACCCGCGGGCGGCCGACTGCGGGCAGGCCTAAGATAAGCTGCGGCCCTTGGCGGCATGAACCGACCGGCGCGCCTCCTGCCGCCAGCGGCTGTCCACGAATCGCATCGCTTGCCTGTTGCAGAGGGATCCCCATGCCGTTCGGACCCAGGCCTGTGCGTTGGTACGCCCCCATCGGCCGCCGGCTGACCCCGGGCATGGTCGCCGGTCTGCTGGCGCTGGCAGGCGCGCCGACTGGCGCCATGGCCCAGACCGCGGGCATCCAGGTCAGTGCGATCATGTTCGAGGGCCAACCGGCACAGCGGGTGGCGAATGTCCAGGTGCGTGCGCCCGGCAGCACCCGCGCCGAGGGCCAGACCCTGGTCGTCGGCCAGGTGCTCGTGCCCGGTGCCGAGCTGACGCTGCCGCGCGGCGCCACGGTCACGCTGCAGACCAGCAACAACAACCAGATCACGCTGCGCGCCGGCGCACGCTATGGCGTCGGCGTGGTCACGGCGCAGGGCGAATCACATCTTCCGCTGGGCGGGCAGATCGATTTCCAGATCAAGAACGCGCTCGACTACTTCAACGTCACCTACGACAAGTTCACCGCGGCGGTCAAGGGCACGGCCTACAGCGTCGACATCGACCCCGGCAAAGCGCTGAAGTTCAGTGTCAGCGAAGGCGTGGTGACGGTCGAGCGCCAGGTGCAGCTTCGCCTGGCCGCGGGCGACGGCGGCTCGGAACACCCGACCAGCAGCCAGGGCGCCGAGATTCGCGTCGTCGAAGACTTGAAGGCCGGGCAGGTCAAGACCTATGCGCTCAACACCATCGAATACCTGGCCGAATTCAAGAGCTTCGGCGAGGCCGAGGCTTATTTCCGCAAGGCGCTGGCCGACGCGGAGGCCGGCGGCAACAAGCGGCAGATTCTGCGCGCCTTGGACAACCTGATGCAGACGTACCAGAACATCGGCAAGCCCAGGGCAACGCTGCAATTGATTGACGATTGCGCACGGCTTGCCAGGGAAACCGCCTTGCCGTTTTATCAGGCAGCGTGCGAAACCACCACCGGCAACGCCCACTACGCGCTGGGTGAATATTCGGCGGCCAACGAGGCGCTGGCGCGCTCACTGACCATCAACGAGCGCCGCGCCGCCGGGCGCGATTTTCTGGACGTGGCCATCAGCCTGGGCGACCTCGGCAATGTGGCGCTGGCGCTGGGTGAATCGGACCGGGCGCTGGCGTACTACCAAAAGTCGCTGGCGATCAAGCAACGCCTGTTTGCGGACCGCGACCACGTGAGTATCGCCTGGTCACTCGATTCCATCGGCGCCTTCCACGGCCAGATCGCCGAACACCTCAAAGCGATCGAATACCGTGAACTCGCGCTGGCCATGAAGCGGCGGCTGTATGGCAGTGCCGACCATCCAAGTATCGCGGGCAGCCTCAGCCACCTGGGTTATCACCATGGCGAGCTGGCCAAATACCCCCAGGCCTATGCCTACTTCGAGTCGGCCCTGGCGATGAATCAGCGGCTCTACGCGGGGCTTGACCATCCCAGCATCGCCGCCAATTTTTCCAGCCTGGCCCGTTTGTACTACCGGGGCGGCGACTACCCCAAGGCGCTTGAGTTCCACTACAAGTCGCTGGCGATGAACGAGCGTCTCTATTCGAAGGCCGATCATCCAACCATCGCCAGCAACCTCGTCAACCTGGGCGCCGACTACCGCGCGCTCGGCGATCTGGCCAAGGCCATCGGGTATTACGAAAAGGCCTTGCAGATGAACGAACGGCTTTACCCGGGCCGCAACCATTTGAGCATTGCCGGTGCGCTCGACAGCCTGGGCAGCGCCTACCGGTCGCAGGGAGATCACGACAAAGCCATCGCTTACACCGAAAAAGCGCTGGCGATGAACCAGCGCCTCTTTCCGGGCAGAGACAGCCCGGGTATGGCCCGCAACCTCGGCAGCCTGGGTTTGAGTTACGCGGCCCAGCGCGATTACGCCAAGGCGATTGTCAATCACGAACTGTCACTGGCGATGAATACCCGCCTGTATGCCGGCGCCGGCCACCCGGATATTGCCTGGAATTACTCCAGCATCGGCCAAGTCTATGCCGCACAAAATGACTATGCCCAAGCGACTATGTTTTACCTGAAGGCGCTGGCCATCAACGAATCGATCTACCCCAAGGCGGATCATCCCAATATTGCATCGAATCTCGGGCGCCTAGGCTACGAATATGGCCGGCTCGGTGATCAGCCCAAGTCGATCCTGTTCTACGAGCGGGCCTTGGCCATGAACGAGCGTCTCCACGCGGGCCGCGACCATGCCGAGATCGTCCGCGCCCTGCGCGGCCTGGCCGCAGCCCAGGGCAAGCTCGGGAACGCCGAAGCCGCCGCCCGCCTGAAAGAGCGCGCCGCCGCGATGCAGCGCCGCCTGCCGACACCATGAACTGGCGCGGCCTGCTGCGGGGCGTGGCGTTCGCCCTGGCCGCGGTCGTGCTGGCCCTGGTGGGCGGGGCGCTGCAGGTCTGGCAGAAGGCCGACCACAGGGTCTTTCGCGCGCTCTACCTGACGCGGGCGCCCGAGCCCGGCGCCGGCATCCGACTGGTCGACATCGCCTACCCCGACGTAGCCAGGACCGGCCGGGTCGGGGCCTTCCGCGCCGCCCAGGGGGCGGCGCTGAGCCAACTCGCCGCGCTGCCGGTGGCGCCGCGGGTCGTGCTGTTCGACATCTGGATCGCGAACAACCCCGAGGGCGTTGAACACCTGAACCAGGGCATCGCCGCGCTGCGGGCCAGGGGCAGCAAGGTCTACGGCGCGGTCGACCCCAACGACCGCCAGCGCAAGCTCAGCGCCGACTTCATGGCCGC
>JAYVDE010000392.1:0-4646 GCA_043749575.1 Burkholderiaceae bacterium
GATGGGCTGGCAGCCCAACTACCAGAGCGAGTCCAAGGTGTTCGCGGCCCACCTGCTCGACACCAAGCCCAACGCCAAAGTCGCGATCCTCTACCAGAACGACGACTACGGCAAAGACTACCTCAAGGGCTTTGAGGATGGGCTGGGCGACAAGGCCAAGACCATGATCGTCTCGAAGATCAGCTACGAAGTGACCGACCCCACCATCGACAGCCAGATGGTGTCGCTGAAGGCCACCGGAGCAGACGTCTTCTTCAACATCACGACGCCCAAGTTCGCGGCCCAAGCGATCAAAAAGGCCGCCGAGATCGGCTGGAAGCCCACCCACTACCTCAACAGCGTGTCGGCCTCGGTCGGCTCGGTGATGATCCCGGCCGGTGCCGACAACGGCATTGGCATCTTCACTGCCAGCTACCTCAAAGACCCGACCGACCCGCAATTTCAAAAGGGCAAGGAATGGGACGACTGGCTGGCCTGGATGACCAAGTACCAGCCCAAGGGTGACATCAAGGACGTCAACAACGTCTACGGCTACACGGTGGCCCAGGGCCTGGTGCAGGTGCTCAAACAGGCCGGCGACAACCTGACCCGCGAGAACATCATGAAGCAGGCTGCCAGCCTCGACATGACCCTGCCGATGCTGTTGCCGGGCATCAACGTCAAGACCGGGCCGGATGACTTCTACCCGATCGAGCGCGAGCAGTTGGCCAAGTTCGACGGCAAGACCTGGCAGCTGTTCGGCAAGGTGTACGGCCGCTAAATATTTCTCGCCACGCTTGATCGACGGGCCCGCTTCGGCGGGCCCGTCTGCGTTTGGCGCGCCGCCCAGCGAACCGTGCAAAGATGCCAAGAGAAGTTGCGAATTCGGGTAGATCCGGACAACCAATTTAAATCGCTGACGTTTAATCACAATTCTTACCCAACGGAGACTCAGCACCATGCGCTTGAACATCCTCACCCTCGCCGTGGCAAGTCTGGTCGCCATGACCGTTGGCCCTGCCGCATTCGCGCAGAAGAAGTACGACACCGGCGCCACCGACAAGGAAATCAAGGTCGGCAACATCAACCCGTATTCGGGCCCGGCCTCGGCTTATGGCGCCATCGGCAAGGCCATCCAGGCCTACTTCGACAAGATCAACGCCGAGGGCGGTGTCAACGGCCGCAAGATCAACTTCATCAGCCTGGACGACGGCTACAACCCGGCCAAGACGGTCGAACAAGCCCGCAAGCTGGTCGAAGAAGAAGAAGTTTTGCTGGTCTTCCAGACCCTGGGCACGCCGCCCAATTCGGCGATCCACAAGTACATGAATGCCAAGAAGGTGCCGCATTTGTTCGTGGCCACCGGGGCCACCAAGTGGGGTGACCCGAAGAACTTTCCCTGGACCATGGGCTGGCAGCCCAACTACCAGAGCGAGGCCGCTATCTACGCCCTGCACATCCTGGAGAACAACCCGAATGCCAAGATCGCGGTGCTGTTCCAGAACGACGACTACGGCAAGGACTACCTGAAAGGCTTCGAAGACGCGCTGGGCGACAAGGCCAAGACGATGATCGTCTCGAAGGCCAGCTACGAGGTGACCGACCCGACCGTGGACAGCCAGATGGTGTCGCTCAAGGGGTCGGGCGCCGACACCTTCTTCAACGTGACCACGCCCAAGTTTGCGGCCCAAGCGATCAAGAAGGCCGCCGAGCTGGGCTGGAAGCCGGCGCACTACCTCAACAGCGTGTCCAGCGCGGTGGGCACGGTGCTGGTACCGGCCGGGGTGCAGAACGGCATCGGCATCATCACCGCCGGCTACATCAAAGACCCGACCGACCCGCAATTCCAGAAGGGCAAGGAGTGGGACGACTGGCTGGCCTGGATGACCAAATACCACCCCAAGGGCGCGCTGAACGACAACTTCAACGTCTATGGCTACACAGTGGCGCAGAACTTGGTGCATGTGCTGCAGAAGGCCGGCGACAACCTGACGCGCGAAAACATCATGAAGCAGGCCGCGAACATGGACCTGACGCTGCCGATGCTGCTGCCCGGTGTGAACATCAAGACCAGCGCCGACGATTTCTACCCGATCGAACGCGAGCAGCTGCAGCGTTTCGACGGCAAGACCTGGCAGTTGTTCGGCAAGGTCTACGGCCGCTGAGGGCATGAATCTCGCTGCTGCGCGGGCCGATCTGGCGCCTGCGGTGCTCGCCGTACGCGAGTATGGCTGCGCTCCTCGACGCCACCTCGACCCGCTCGCCACGCGAGCTTCAAGCCCTCAGACTCCATGACCGACCACTCAAGCCCTTTGGCCGGCATCCGCATCGTCGATCTGTCGACCGTGTTCTCCGGCCCGATCGCCGCCGCGCTGCTGTCTGACCAAGGCGCCGAGGTGATCAAGGTCGAGTCGCTCAGCGGCGACACCACCCGCAACATCGGCCCGGCCAAGGGCGATCTGTCCGCATCGTTCATCGCCGCCAACCGCGGCAAGCGCAACCTGGCGATCGACCTGAAGGCGCCGGCCGCGCTGGCAGTGGTGCACGCGCTGCTGGCCAGAGCCGACGTGCTGATCGAGAACTTCCGTCCCGGCGTGATGGCGCGCCTGGGCCTGGCCGACGCCGACCTGGCGCAGCGCTTTCCGCAGCTGATCCGCTTGTCGATCACCGGTTTCGGTGCCGACGGCCCCCGCGCGGCCGACAAGGCCTACGACGCGGTGATCCAGGCGATTGGCGGCGTGGCCGCATCGCAGCGCGATCCGGTCACTGGCGCGCCGGTGATCCTGGCCTCCACCGTGAGCGACAAGGTCACCGCGCTGACCGCGGCGCAGGCGGTCACGGCCGCGTTGTTCGCCCGCTCGCGCGACGGCCGGGGCCGCCGCGTCGAGGTGGCCATGCTCGACGCCACCGTGGCCTTTCAATGGCCCGATGCGATGTACAACCATGTCTGGGTCGACGAGCCGCCGCCAGCGCTGGCCGAGTTTGGCGTCAACCAGCGCCCGTGGCGCACGGCCGACGGCCATGTCGCCACGATGGTGCCGCAGCCGGCCGAGTTCATCGGCATGTGCACCGCGCTGGGCCGCCCCGACATTCCGCTTGACCCCCGCTTTGCCACCTTGCCCGCGCGCTACCGCAACGGCGCGGCGTTGCGCGCGCTGCTCGAGCCGCTGATGGCCCAGTTCGACAACGCCACGCTGGAAGACCGCTTTCGTGTGCACGGCGCCGCATTGGGTCGGATCAATGAGCGGCTGGAGGTGCTGAGCGACCCGCAGGTGCTGCACAACCAGGCGGTGGTGGTGGTCGACAACGGGGATGCCGGCCGGGTGCGGGTGGCGCGCAGTGCTGCGCTGTTCGATGGCCAGGCGATGGCGCCCAGCCGCGGCGCCGCCCGGCTCGGCGAGCACAGCGCCGAGGTGCTGCGCGAACTGGGATTCAGCGACACGCAGATCGCCACGCTGGCCGCGCAGGGTGTGCTGCGCGTGCCGCCGCCCGACGGCCGCTGAGCGTTCAGCCGGCAGCCTGCGGGTCTACTCGCCCAGCACCACGCCCTCGCGCCGCGGATCGGCGCCGCCAAACCAGCCATCGGGTGTGCGCTGCAGCGCTTGCAGGCCGCTGGTCAGGTCGGTCTCCACCACGACATGGCCGCGGGCCTTCAAGGCAGCCACCACGGTCGGCCCAAAGCGGCCGGCTTCCAGCAGCGTCGGACCGTTGAAGCTGCCGTAGTTCGGCCCGCTGATGGCCTGCTGGGCGTTCAGCCCCCAGTCCAGCGTGGCCACCAAGGTCTTGGCGACGAAGTGGATGATCGCCGGCCCGCCGGGCGAGCCCAGCGTCATCAGCAAGCGGCCGTCGCGCCGGTCGAACACCAGCGTCGGGCTCATGCTCGACCGCGGCCGCTTGCCCGGCTGCAAGCGGTTGGCCACCGGGCGGCCGCGCGCGTCGGTGGGCGCCAGTGAGAAATCGGTGAGCTGGTTGTTCAGCAAGAAGCCCCCCGCCAAGCCGGTGCCACCGTCGCTCATCAGCTGCGCGCCGAACACCGCCTCGATCGTCGTCGTCAGGGCCAGCGCCCGGCCCTCGCCGTCGACGATGCTGATGTGGCTGGTGCCGTGTTCAGGCTGCTCGGCCTGTGGCGCCCAGGCCACCCGCGTGCCGTTGGGCTGACCGGCTTCGGCGCGGCCCATGCTGCGCTCGCCGATCAGGGCGGCGCGGCGCTGCAGGTAGGCGTCGTCGAGCAGGCTGCCCCAACCACCGGCCGGCGGCGGCACGAAGTCGGGATCGGCGACGTACAGCGCCCGGTCGGCAAAGGCCAGCCGCGCGGCCTCGGTGTAGGCATGCAGCCAGTCGGCACCTGGCACACCACCGGGCAGCGGTTGCGGCGGCTGCGGCAAACGGTCGAGCAGGCCCAGGATCTGCATCACTGCGAGATGACCCGACGACGGCGGCGGCATGCCGCAAACGCGGTAGTAGGTCTTCCAGTCGGTGCACAGCGGCTCGCGCTCCAGCACGGTGTAGCCGGACAGGTCGGCCGCGGCCAGCTTGCCGGGGTTGCTGGGATGGCCCCGCACCCGGCGCACGATGTCGGCCGCCACCGCGCCGCTGTGCAGCGCCGCGCTGCCCTCGGCCGCGATGCGGCGCAGCACCTCCGCCAGCGCCGGGTTGCGCAGCCGCTG
>JAYVDE010000393.1:0-4633 GCA_043749575.1 Burkholderiaceae bacterium
ACCACAGCCATAGCCCCGCTATGGCGAGGATTTGCAACGCCGCAGACCGCCCAAAACAGGGCTGACCGCGCCGCGAGGGACTTGTTCAGCGTTGCCCTATGCCATCAACCAGATCGTGCACAAGAGCAATGACCGGTTGGACCACGACATGCAGGTCTGCGCCAAGTACAAGGTGCACAAGGTTCCGATCATCATCACCAGCCTGGGCGCGCGCAGACGTGAACCACGGCGTGCAGGCCCGGGCCCGCATCTGCGCGGCCTGAGCCCCCACCACAACCCACCCCCAACCCGAGGAAGCCCATGACCCAAGACCTGCTGGAAACCATCGAAGGCGGTATCGCCACCCTGACGATGAACCGGCCCGAGGCGCGCAACGCCTTGACCCGCGAGATGATGCTGGCGCTGTCCGAGGCCCTGCCGCGGCTGGCCAACGACGCCGCGGTGCGGCTGGTGGTGCTGACCGGCACCGGCGCCGCGTTTTGCTCGGGCGGCGACGTCAAGGGTTTTGCCAAAAACGCGGCGGCTGCGGCCGTCACGCTGTCCTTCGACCACAAGGTGACCGACCTGCGGGCGCGCATGGAGGTGAGCCGCTGGCTGCATGAGATGCCCAAGCCCACGCTGGCGGTGATCCCCGGCCCGGCGGCGGGCGCCGGTTTTTCGCTGGCCCTGGCCTGCGACCTGCGCATTGCCGCCGACAACGCCAAGTTCACCACCGCTTTCGCCAAGATCGGCTTGTCGGGCGACTTTGGCGGCAGCTACTTCCTCAACCACCTGGTGGGCGCCGCCAAGGCCCGCGAGATGTACTTCACCGGCCAGGTGCTGCTGGGCGACGAGGCCTTGCGCATCGGTCTTGTCAACCGCGTGGTGCCGGCGGCCCAACTGGCCGACGCCGCCCGGGCCTGGGCCGCCGAGCTGGCCGCGCTGCCCACGGTGGCCATTGGCTACATGAAGCGCAACCTCAACGCCGGGCTGCGCGGCTCGCTGTCGGATGTGCTGGACGCCGAGGCCATCCACATGATCCGCACCTTTGAGACCAGCGACCACAAGGGCGCGGCGGCCGCCTTTGTCGAGAAGCGCGCCCCGCAGTTCGAGGGCCATTGACACTGCCGGCGGCGCGCAATTTCACCGCAGTTTGACCGCACATTCACCGCATAGTCATCGCTTGCTGGCCGTTGCCCGAAGCGCGAACAGACCGATCTGAATCCAGGAGACCCGACATGAACCCACAAGGCAAGGTAGCCATCATCACCGGCGGTGCCAGCGGCATTGGTGCCGCCTTGGCCGAGCGTTTGGCCGCCGACGGCGCACGCGGCATCGTCGTCGCCGACATCAACCTGGCGCAGGCCGAAGGCGTGGCCGCGGCGATCAATACCGACGGCGGCAAGCGCGCGCTGGCGCTGCGCTGCGATGTCAGCGTCGAGGCCGACATCCAGGCGCTGGTGGCGGCCACCCGAGCACGGTTCGGCCAGATCGACCTCTACTTTTCCAACGCCGGCATTGGTGGCGGCAACGGCGGCTTCGATGTCGCCGATCCGGTGTGGGACAAGATGTGGCAGATCCACGGCATGGCGCATGTCTGGGCGGCGCGCGCCGTGGTGCCCGAGATGGTGGCGCGCGGCGAGGGCGGTTTTGTGGTCACTGCTTCGGCCGCCGGTTTGCTCAACATCGTGGAAAGCGCGCCTTACGCGGTCACCAAACACGCCGCTGTGGCCTTTGCCGAATGGCTGCGTCTGGCCTACGGCCGGCGCGGCGTGCGGGTGTGTTGCCTGTGCCCGCAGGGCGTGGCCACGGCGATGACCGCCGGCGGCGCCGGTTCGGCCGAGGTCGACGGCATGCTGAGCCCGGCCCAGGTGGCCGCCGATGTGGTGGCGGCTCTGCACGACGAAACCTTTCTGGTGCTGCCGCATCCGGAGGTGCTGACCTATCTGCGCGGCAAGACGCAGAACTACGACCGCTGGCTGGGCGGCATGCAAAAGCTGTACGCCAAACAGGTGCTGGGCGAGTAGCCGTGCCGCGGGCGTTGGCCGCCCTGTGTCGCGCAGCGCCGGCGGAATCAGCAGTACCAACGCACGGCGGAAAACCGAGCGCCATCACCGACTGGCCCGAACCTGCCCGCCATCGACCCTGGCGCCCACGCCAACGCCAGCCCACCGTCCCGGCGGTGACGGGGTGCCGCCAGGGATTGCCGATAATTCGGCCAGCCCTCCAGCCCTCCAGCCCCACCCCAGGAATCTTGTCGATGTTCACCTTCAAATCCACGGCCGCTCTGCTGGCCTTGTTGGCGGCTGTGTTGCCGCAGGCCGGCCACGCCGCCTGCCTCAGCGACGACCAGGTCGCCACGCTCTTCGCCGCCTACCAGGCGCGCAAGCTCGCGCCCAACCCCGAGGGCCTGAGCGCCGCCGACGGTGAATGCAGCCGCGCCAAGTTCAACACCCTGCTGGCCGGGCGACTCGGCCAGCCCGTCGGCTACAAGGCCGGCCTGACCAACCCGGCGGTGCAGCAACGATTCAACGCCGATGCGCCGGTCTGGGGCGCGCTGTACAAACCGATGCTGCTGGCCGAAGGTGCCAAGGTCGACGCTGCCTTTGGCGCCCGTGCGCTGTACGAGGCCGGCCTGCTGGTGCGGGTCAGCGACCTGGCCATCAACCGCGCGACCACCGCTGAACAGGGGCTGGTGGCGATCGACCAGGTGATCCCGTTCATCGAGCTGCCCGACCTGGTGGTCGAAGCACCGGCCAAGCTGAATGGCGCGGCCATCACCGCCATCAACGTCGGCGCCCGGCTGGGCGTGGTGGGCACGCCGATCCCGGTGCAGTACACGACCGAGTTCAGCCAGCGGCTGCGCGACATGGACGTGATCGTCAAGGCCGACGGGCAAGAGGTCGACCGCGGCACGGGCTCAGACGTGTTGGGCCACCCGCTGAATGCGGTGGTCTGGCTGGTGCGTGACCTGGCCCGCAACGGCCAGGCGCTGAAAGTCGGTGACCTGGTCAGCCTGGGCTCGTTTTCCAAACTGATGCCGCCCAAGCCGGGCCTGCAGCTTGAGGTGATCTACAACGGCCTGCCCGGCACGCCGATCGTGTCGGTGGATTTCCGCTGATATGGCGGTTCACGACATCCTGAAGATGGGCGACCCGCGCTTGCTGCGGCTGGCCCAGCCGGTGACGAGCTTCGGCACGGCGGCTTTGGACGCCTTGATCGTCGACATGACCGACACCATGCGGGCGGCCAACGGCGCGGGCCTGGCCGCGCCGCAGATCGGCGTCGACCTGCAATTGGTGATCTTTGGTTTTGAGCGCAACCAGCGCTACCCGGACGCGCCGCCAGTGCCGTTGACGGTGCTGATCAACCCGACGATCACGCCGCTGTCGGATGAAGAGTCCGAAGGCTGGGAGGGCTGCCTGTCGGTGCCGGGCCTGCGCGGCTGGGTGCCGCGCTGGTCGCGCATCCGCTACCGCGGCGTCGACCCGAAGGGCAAGGTGATCGACCGCGAGGTCGACGGTTTTCACGCTACCGTGGTGCAACACGAGTGCGACCACCTGATCGGCCGCCTCTACCCCACCCGCATGCGCGACTTCACCCGCTTCGGCTTCACCAGCGTGTTGTTTCCTGAACTGGGTGACGCGGCCGGCGACGATTGACCGGGTGGGTGCGCGCCCCGCTGTGGGCTGCGAGTTGAGGCTGCGCGGTGGGCTGCGTGTCAGGGGCTTTACCGGCCAGACCCATTGCCGCGTCAGCCAGGCAGTGCCAACCGGCGTTAAAGAGCAGTGCCGTCCCGTGGTGGGCGGTGGAGCGCGGCCTTGAACTCTGCCGAAACTTGTCCTTCAACGCCCCAGCGCGGGGCTGGTCTTGCCCGTTGGGCCGGGTGGTCGTTCGGGTGGCTGCTGGCCTGGCTGGTGTGGCTGCCCGCTGGCAGCGCCCGGGCCGGCACCGTGCCGGGTGAGCTGCCCGCGCTGGTGGGCCGGGTGTCGGCGCTGCAGGGCGATGTGCGCTGGCTCGACCGCGACAGCGGCGGCTGGGTCACCTCCACCGCGGCGCAGCCGCTGCGCAACTGGCCGGTGGCCGGCGGCGACCGTTTGCGCACCGGCGCCGATGCCCGTGCCGATTTGCGCATCGGCAGCCTGACCGTGCGCCTGGGCGCCGATGCCGAATTGTGGCTGCAGCGCCTGGACGAGCGGGCCGTGGTGCTGCACCTGGCGGCCGGCACCCTTGCGCTGCGGCTGCCGGCGGTTGACGGCGATGCCTTCGGCCCGGTCGAGTTGAGCACCCGCGAAGGCCGCTGGCTACCGCAACGGCCCGGCTCATACCGGCTCGACCGCCAACCTGATGCCACCCAGGCCACGGCCTGGCAGGGTGAATGGCGATTTGAGGGCCGTGACAGTCAGCTGGTGGTGCCGGCCGGCCGGCGGGCCGATTTGTGGCTGGATGGGCCGGCCAGCGCCACCCCGGGCCGCACCCGGTTTGCCTGGGCACCGATCGAGCGCGACGACTTTGCCGACTGGGTGGCGCGCGACGAGCGGCTGGACGACGCCCCGGCCACCGCCCGCTACGTGCCACCCGGCATGACCGGCTGGCAAGACCTCGACCGCCACGGCGACTGGGTCAGCGACCCCGAGTTGGGCAATCTCTGGCA
>JAYVDE010000394.1:0-12092 GCA_043749575.1 Burkholderiaceae bacterium
GACCTTCGACCACAGGCTCCACAGCCTGCGTCCACTACGTGTGTTCCTGAACCAAAGATACAAGATCTAAAGAAGCGACAACCATTCTGGCGCGGGGGGCATTCAAGAAAGAATCACCGACATGTTTAATTTCATGCGTGGCGCTCTTTGCGCCGCTTCCTTGTCAGCGGTCCTTGCGGCCACGCCTGCCCAGGCGGGCGTCATCCACACCTTCACGGGGCCCTGGGCGCCAACGGCGGGCAACGGATTCGAGAATTCCGTCCAAAGCACCATCAGCACCTTCTCGACCTCGGTCAGCGCCAACGGGCTCGTGTTGACCTCGCTACTTGACAACAACGGTGACTCGGGCCACCCCAGCTTTTTTCTTCAGAACTACTCTTATGTGACCATACCGCTGCTGCCGACCGGCCCGATCAGCTACAACTACGCGATTGAGCTGTTCTCGGCCACGGGTGTCGTCAATATGTACGACGACTTCGGCAACAGCAGCAGCTATGCCTCGGGCACGACCGTCAGCGGAACCTACAGCGCCAACTACAGCGGCGGCTACTTCGGCTACTTCGGCGTCAACATCGACGATTTATCGGGCACCGCATCGGCCATCGTGACGCTGACCAACCTGTCAGCCCCGGTGCCCGAACCGGGGACGATCGCCCTGGCCGCCCTGGGCCTTGCCGCACTGGCGACGATACGCCGCCGGCAGGGATAGGCTGGGTTCTGTAGGCCGGGGTCAAGGCCGAGGTCAAGGCCGACACCAAGAACCCCGGCAACATGCCCGGCACCACGCCTGACCAGGCTGCTGGCTTTCAGCGGCGCGCGCTGCGAGCAGCGCCCAGGGCCTGCGGCGCGGCGCGGCGCTTTGGGCGGCGGCGTTGGGCCGGTCACAGGCGGCGGCGTTGAACAGCTCTTGATTTGGCCGTAGCGGGGCCCAGCGCCTTGCACGGCCAGGGCTGGCCTGCCCGTCAGCCAGCCAGGCAGGCAGCCAGGCAGTCAGTCAGTCAGTCAGCCGCGCGTTCTGCGGGAACATCGCCGCGCGCGCCGCGTCGTCCATCTCGGCCTTGAAGGCATGGCGGGTTTTCAGCGCTTCGGCGCGCTGCGCCGCCGGCCGGGCGTTGATCTCGTCGAGCAGGCGTTTGACGTTGGGCAGCTTGTTCCAGGCCTCGGCGCCCAGCACGAAGGGCAGCACCCGCGCCCAGCCCCACAGCGCCATGTCGACCAGGCTGTAAGTCTCGCCCAGCATGTAGCGGCGCTGCGCGAGGTGGGCATCCAGCAAGGCCCAGTGACGCCAGGCTTCGAAGTCATAGCGGTTCAGCGCATAGGCCTTGGGTTCGGGTGCGAAGTGCTTGAAGTGCACACATTGGCCCGAGAACGGCCCGATGCCGCTGGCCACGAACATCAGCCACGACAGCAACTCGGCCTGGCCGACCGGCGTGGCGGGTGCGCCGAACTGGCCGGTCTTGCCGGCCAGGTACAGCAGGATGGCGTTGCTGTCGAACACCGTGGCCTCGCCATCCACCAGCGCCGGCAGCTTGGCGTTGGGGTTGATGGCGGTGAAGGCGGCTGCGTGCTGCTCGCCCTTGCGGGTGTCCACCGGAATCGCCTCGTAGGGCAGGCCGGCTTCTTCGAGGAACAGCGCCACCTTCATCGGGTTGGGCGCGGTGTTGTAGTAGAACTTGATCATGGGCGGTCTCCAGGGGGCAGCAGCAGGGGCTGCCGCCGCAGATTTTGCTGGCAGCCGGCCCGGCGCGCTGGCCGACGGGCTTTAACGCCGGTGCCTCCGGCGAACCCCTGTCACAACCAGCGCTCGGCCCAGCGGCCCAGTTGCTGCAAGGCCCGGTCGCGCCAGCCGCGCTGCTGCCAGACCTTGGGGTCGATGGCCTGGGCCTCGGCCAGGTCGCGCCGGAACAAGGCCTCCATCTCGGAGCCGAAGTCGTCGCCCAACACCACCACGTTCAGCTCGCTGTTGTCGGCCAGGCTGCGCCAATCCAGGTTGCTGGAGCCGACGGTCGAGTACACGCCGTCGATCACCGCGGTCTTGGCGTGCAGCAGGGCTTGCTGCAATTCATGGAGCTTCACACCAGCGGCCAGCAGTTGCTCGTAGTTGGCCCGGCCGGCGTGCAAGACCAGCGCCAGATCACTGCGGCCGGGCAGCACCAGCACCACCTCGACACCGCGGCGGGCGGCGTCGCACAGCGCCTGCACCATCTCGGCTCCCGGGGCGAAATAGGCCATCGTCAGGTAGACCGAGCGCCGCGATGCGTCGATGGCCGAGAGCAGCGACCGGTAAATGCGGTTGGGGCCCTCGTCGGGCCCGCTGGTCAGTACCTGCACCACGCGCGCGCCTGGGCTGGCCAGCGCCGACGCGGGGGCCGGGCCGAGGGTGTCGGGGCACTGCTGCGACCGCCAGAGGCCGCCGAAGCTGTCGGCCAGTGCGCCCACCACCGGCCCGCGCAACGCGACTTGGGTGTCACGCCAACCGGTGACCAGCGGATCGGCCGGCCGCTTGCGGCGGCCGAACGAGCCCGATGAATAGACCTGGCTGATGTTGATGCCACCGGTGAAGGCGATGTCGCTGTCAACCACCAGCAGCTTGCGGTGGTCGCGGTGGTTCAGGCCCCAGGCGCCCAGCCGTTGCAGCGGGCTCAGCGGGTTGAAGGCACACAGGCTGACACCGCCGGCCGCCATGGCCTCGAAGAAGGCCGTCTCGGTGCCATACGAGCCCACGCTGTCGTAGAGCAGCGCCACCCGCACGCCGCTGCCGGCCTTGGCCACCAGCAGGGCGGCGATGTCTGCGGCGATGCCCCGGTCCTCGAAAATGTAGCTCTCGAGCAAGATCCGGTGCTGCGCCTGGTTGATGGCTTGCTGCATGGCGGCAAAAGTGGCCGGGCCGTCGACCAGCAAGCGGGCCGTGTTGCCGCGGTAGAGCGTGGCCGCCCCAAGCGCGGCCATCGCTTCGAGTTGTTGTTGCAGCAGGTCGGCGCGGCCTTCGGCTTTGACCGCGGCCAAGGTGCGGGCCTCGGCCGTGGCCGCCACCGGCCCAGCCGGCCCGCTCAGCGTGAGCGCTCGCGCCACCGCACCCGGCAGGGGTGGCGCACCGGCGGGCGCACGCGCCGGCAGATCGGCGCAGGCGGTCGCCGTCAGGCCGATCAGCAGCAGCCATGCCGCCTAGCCGGTGCTCGGTTTGCGCCGCGCGCCGGTGGTGGCCAGCGGCGACGGGTTGGCGGCCCCCGCCCGGTGGTGCCAGCGGCCGCGCGGTGGTGGTGCGGCTCGTCCGGGCATCAACGTCCTGGGTCGACGGGCAGGTCGAGGCCGCGGGCCGGCGATTCGAAGACTTGCTGCTCGCCAGCGGTGTCGGTGATCAGTTCCTCGATGAAAAAGCGGTTGTAGCGCTGCGCCGCGGCGGCCCGGTGGTGGCGGGCGACAGTGGCCACCTGCGCGGCGTGCGCGTCGTCGGGCGCATGCACCACCAGAAAGCTGCAGCCCGCCAGCGCCAGCAGGCGGTGCGCCTCGATCAGGTTTTGCTCCTGGCCCAGGCCGGCCAGCGGGCTGGCGCTGGCCCGCTCGGCTTCCACCTGGGCCACCATCTCGCCGGGGCTGTACTGCACCAGGGCGGTGGCCTCGAAACCCTGCTCGCGCAAGGCCTGCGCGGCCGATTCGAGGTCGACCACGGTGCGGAAGGCGATAACGGTGTGCCCCACCGGCTTGAAGACCCCGAACGACCGCGGGGGATGGCTCTTGTCCATGGCGCACTCCTGTGAAGCGCAGCCAAGCTGACCGCGACTCGCCCAGCTTGCCGCCGCGGCCGGCTTCGCGCTGTCGGACAGACCCGCGTCAGCGTGTCAGCGCACGCCCACACGGGGCGCCGGAGAGGCAGGCCCCTCGCGCACAGGAAATCAGGCCAGTACAAAACCGGTGTAGCCCTGCCGCGCCACCTCGGCGCAGCGCTCAACATAGGCTGGAAAGCCGAACAGCGGCATGAACATGCGCGGCTTGCCGGGGATGTTGGCGCCCAGGTACCAGGAGTTGCAGTTCAGGTAGATGGTGCGCGCGGCCACGGTGTTGACATGCACCGCGTAGGCGGCTTCGGCCTCCGGCGTGGCCTCGATGGTCGCCAGGCCGTGGGTGTCCAGGTAGGCGATGCAGTCGGCGATCCATTCGATCTGGTGCTCGATGGCGACGATCACGTTGGTGAAGGCCGAGGTGCTGCCCGGCCCGACCACGTTGAACAGGTTGGGAAAACCGGCGAGCCCTAAGCCCAAGTAGTTGAGCGGACCGGCCTGCCAGTGGTCCTGGATGCGCTGGCCGCCGCGCCCGCGCAGGTCGAGCCGCAACACGGTGCCGGTCATCGCGTCGAAGCCGGTGGCCAGCACCAGGCTGTCGACGCGGTGTTCCTCGCCGCCGGCGAGCAGGCCGTCGGCGGTGAAGCGCTCGATCGGTGCCCGTTGCAGATCGACCAGCCGCACGTTGGGCCGGTTGTAGGTGGCGTAGTAGTCGGTGTCCACACACAGCCGCTTGCAGCCGATCGGGTGGCTGGGGCTGAGGGCCTCGGCGGTGGCCGGGTCGTGCACCGTCGCGCGGATCTTGCGCCGCACGAATTCGCCGGCCAGCTCGTTGGCCGCCGGGTTGACGATCAAATCGTTGAAGGTGCCCAGCAGGCCGAAGCCGCCGACTTGCCAGCGCTGCTCGAACAGCGCCTCTCGCTCCTCGGCCGAGACCGACATGGCCGAGAACATATTGGGCGGCTGCATCGAGCCGAAGCCGCCCATCATCTTGCGGTTGCGCGCGCGAAAAGCCGGGTAGTCGGCCTTGACCTCGGCTTCGAGCGCGGTGTCCAGCGGGCCGTTGCGCGCCGGCACGGCGTAGGTGGCAGTGCGCTGAAACACGGTGAGCTGGTCGGCCTGCGCGGCGATCAGCGGAATGGTCTGCACGCCCGATGAGCCGGTGCCGATCACGCCGACGCGCTGGCCTGTGAAATCGACCGCCGCGTCGGGCCAGCGGGCCGTGTGCAGCACCCGGCCCTTGAAATCGGCCAGGCCGGGGAAGTCGGGCTGGTTCGGCGTGGACAACGGCCCGGCGGCCAACACCAGAAAGCGCGCTGACCAGCGCTCACCGCCGGTGGCAAGCGCCTGCCAGCGATTGCAAGATTCGTCGAAGTGCGCCGCTTCCAGCCGGGTGTTGAAGCGGATGCCGTCGCGCAACGCGAAGCGGTCGGTGACGTGGTTGGCGTAGCGCAGCAGCTCGGGCTGGGCGGCGTAGCGCTCGGTCCAGCACCAGTCTTGCTGCAGGCCGTCGTCGAAACCGAACGAATATTCGAGGCTCTGGATGTCGACCCGCGCGCCGGGGTAGCGGTTGTGGTACCAGGTGCCGCCCACGCCCGAGGCGGCCTCGATGATCAGCGCCCGCAGCCCCAGCTGGCGGGCTTTGTGCAGCATGTACAGGCCGGCAAAACCAGCGCCGACGATCAGCACGTCGACCGGCTGGGCGGCCCGGGTGGGCGTGGGCTGCGGGGTGCTTGTGGTCGGGCGGGAAGAGGCAACAGTCATGCGGCGACATTGTGCTGAGCCCCGGGGCCGCAGCTGTCGCCTACGCGCCTGCCGGGCCGCCGCGGCTGAGGGCCAGGTGTGCTCCGCCCTTGACCTGCCAGCCCACCGGGGCCGGCAAGCCTGGGGGCATTACAAGGCCGACAATCCAGCCATGCCGCCACCGCCCGCCCACCGCGTGCTGTCGCTCATCCCGCCGATGACGCAGCTGAACACGCCGTACCCGTCCACCGCCTACCTCACCGGCTTCCTGCGCTCACGCGGCATCGCCGCCGAGCAGGCCGACCTGGCGCTGGGCTTGGCGCTCAAGCTGCTGTCGATCGACGGCCTGCGGGCGGTGCGGGATGGCATCAACGCGCTGCCTCCTGCGCAGCGCTCACCGCGGTTGAGCGGTTTCGTCGAGCACTTCGAGCGCTACGCCGCCAGCATCGCGCCGACCATCGCCTTCCTGCAGGGGCGCGACGCCACGCTGGCCCACCGCATCAACGGCCGCGCCTTCCTGCCCGAGGGCCCGCGCTTTCACAGCCTGGATGCCTACGACAACCCGGACGGGCCGGACGGTGATGCCGGCGGTGGTGAGGGTGGTGATGGCATGGCCTGGGCCTTTGGCGCGCTGGGCGCCACCGACCGGGCCCGCCACCTGGCCACGCTCTACCTCAACGACATCGCCGACGTGGTGCGCGAGGCGGTCGATTCGCGCTTCGAGTTTGTGCGTTATGCCGAGCGGCTGGCGCAGAGCCAGGCCAGCTTTGATCCGCTGGCCGACGCGCTGGCCGCGCCGCCCAAGCTGCTGGACAGCTGGCTGCACACGCTGACGGTGGCCGAGCTGGCCCGCCACCGGCCCACCGTGGTGCTGTTGTCGGTGCCGTTTCCGGGGGCGGTGTACGCGGCCTTTCGCATCGCGCAGACCATCAAGTTGTTCGACCCGACGATCGTCACCGTGCTGGGCGGCGGCTTTGTCAACACCGAGCTGCGCGAGCTGAGCGAGCCGAGGGTCTTCGACCACGTCGACTACGTCACGCTCGATGCCGGTGAACGCCCGCTGCTGGCCTTGCTGGAACACCTGGCCGGCCAGCGCGGCACCAGCCGGCTGGTGCGCACCTATCGCCTGGAGGTCGACGTGGCCCTCGGCCCGCCGCGGGTGCGCTACGTCAACTTCGCCGAGCCCGAGATCGCCTTTGCCGATGTTGGCACGCCGACCTGGGACGGCTTGCCGCTGGACCGCTACCTGTCGCTGCTCGACATGCTCAACCCGATGCACCGGCTGTGGAGCGATGGCCGCTGGAACAAGCTGACGGTGGCCCACGGCTGTTACTGGAAGAAGTGCAGCTTCTGCGATGTCAGCCTCGATTACATCTCGCGTTTTGACGCCGCTACGGCCGAGACCCTGGTCGACCGCATCGCGGCGGTGGTCGCCGAAACCGGCCAGACCGGCTTTCACTTTGTCGACGAAGCCGCGCCGCCCAAATCACTGAAGGCGCTGGCCGCCGAGTTGCAGCGCCGCAACCTGGCGATCAGCTGGTGGGGCAACATCCGCTTCGAAAAGACCTTCACGCCCGCGCTGTGCCAGCAGCTGGCCGACAGCGGCTGCATTGCGATTTCTGGCGGCTTGGAGGTGGCCAGCGACCGCCTGCTGACGCTGATGAAAAAGGGCGTTTCGGTCGAGCAGGTGGCGCGGGTGACCAAGGGTTTCGCCGACGCCGGCATCCTGGTGCACGCCTACCTGATGTACGGCTTTCCGACCCAGACGGTGCAAGACACGGTCGACGCGCTGGAGTACGTGCGCCAGCTGTTCGCCGCCGGCTGCATCCAGTCGGGCTTCTTCCACCGCTTTGCCTGCACGGTGCATTCACCGGTCGGGCTCGACCCGCAAGCCTATGGTGTGACGCTGCAGCCGCTGCCCGACCCCGGGCCGCACCGCGGCTTCGCCAAGAACGACATCGGCTTCATCGACCCGACCGGCGTCGACCATGACGCGCTGGGCGTGGGCCTGAAGAAGGCGGTCTACAACTTCATGCACGGCATCGGGCTGGATGAAGATGTTCGGCAGTGGTTTGACTTTCCGTGCCCCAAGCCCCGAGTCTCGCGCCAGTTCATCGCGCGGGCGCTGGCCGGGCCCGTCGGCGCCAAGGGGCACCGCTGACGATCGGCTGGACAACGCAGCCCGCGAATCGTGGCACAGGCTCGAACACGCTGCCGTAGCACGTCCTCAGCGAGCCTTGATCGCAGGCGAAGGCGTGCGTGATGCGCACCGACCGGGACCTCACCCAGCCACACGATCAGGCGAGCTAGGGTATGGGCACAAGGCGCGTCGGCGCAAGACCCAGCGGGCGGTGGCTGTGTCTGAAGGCGCACAGACAGCTCGTGTCGGCATCGGCAGACTGAACGCAGATAACCCATCCACCCGCTGTGTCGACGCTGGCGAGCGCTCAAGCTGATCCTCTGTAGACCGACGCTGATGCGTCTGCGTCGGCGGATGAGCATGCAACGCCCGCTAGGCAGTCGCACACGCTGCAAAGGTTTGTTATGCGTCTGATAAATCGATTGCCCCTGGCCGATTTGAGCAAATTCGCGCTCGCACCAAGTCAACGATGGTGGCGGTGGTCGGCCGCTTCGGCGCTTTGCCTCGGGCTCTCGGCCTGCGGCGGTGGCGGCGGCGGGTCAAGCGGTGACGGGCCGGCATTGCTCGGTCTGGTGAAGGTGACGGTGAGCGACCGCTTCGGCGCCGCGGTGGCCGGCGCCACCGTGTTGGGGCCACGCGGCACTCACGCCACCGATGCGCAAGGCATGGCGCTGGTGCCGATCAACTCGCCCGACGGCACCGTCGGCGTGACCGTGTCCCGCTCCAGCTTCGTCGACAAGATCGTTTCAGCGTCCAGTTCGACGGGCCAGGTGAATGAAGTGGCTGTCACGCTCGACCGCACGAGTTCGGCGGCAGGAGGTTCGCTGACCTCGCGCAGCGGTGTCTTGCCGACGGTCGATGCCACCGGTCAGACCATGACGTTTGAAATTGAGCTGATAGCGGTCGGTGGCGACTCCCGGCCGATAGAAAACCTGTCGAGCGCGGACTTCGTGCTTCGCAGTTGCACGCCGAACCCGAGCAACGACCGGGTCGACTGTGTGCGGGGGGCCGGCGCCGCAGCCGATGCCGCGTACGCGCCGACCGGAGCGACACCCGACGCCCTGCTGCCGATCGCCGGGCGCGCCGCGACACCGTTCGCCGCCGCGTTGCTGCTGGACCAAAGCGGCAGCATCCTGCAAACCGACCCCACCGGTGCTAGGTTGTTTTCGACCAAGGCGTTCCTCAGCGGGCTGGGTGCGGACGACGCCGCCCTGCTCGCCGCCTTCGCCGGTGGCCCCGGCGCAATCATCCCGACCGCCCCGCTGACGGTGTATGCGCCGTTCAGGGGGCAGGCTCTTGCTTCGTCGTATTTCCCCACCCTGGATTCACTGACACCGCTGTTGGGCGGCAATACGCCGCTCTACAGTTCGCTCGACGCGTTGCGGCAGCGGCTGTCTGGCGAGGCGTCGATGCCGGCTGGTTTGGCCAAGGCCATCGTCATCTTCACCGACGGTGCGGACACCAGTTGCGCGGCCGTGGAGTCCTGTCGAACGAACCGACTGCAAGCGATTCGAGGCGCTAATCAGGACCAGGTACGCCTGTTCACGATCGGGCTGTCCAGTGGTGTGGACATCGTCGCGCTGGGCGAGCTCGCCAACCAGACCGGTGGCGCAATGCTCTACGCTGACACCGCAGCGCAGTTGCTGCCGCTGTATGGCAGCGTCGGCCAATTGCTGAGCCTGAGCCTGCCGACCTACCGGCTGCGCTGGACGGTGCGTGCCAGCGCGCCTGGGGTGTTTTTGCCGGGCTACACGCTGCTCGGTCGCGTGCAGCTGACGGCCGGGACCAGCACATTCGACGTACCGTTCATCGTCGGCATTCCCTGAACCCCGGCCCGGCACTGGCCGAGGGGTTGACGCGGCGAACGACCGGCCATCACCGCAGGCCATCGTTCGTCAAGGTTCGACCGTCTCGACCGTCTCGGTCTTGAAGTCAGCCGGCATCACCACCTCCAGCAGTTCCACGTCATCGCTGTGGCCCAACTCGCGGTGGCGGATGCCCGGCGGCTGGTGCACGCTGTCGCCGGCGACCAGCCGCACGACGCCCTGGCCTTCGTATTCGAACTCGATCCAGCCCTTCAGCACATAGACCAGCTGGAACTGTGTGCGGTGCAGATGCGGCTGGCTGCTGAAACCCGCGCCTGGCACCGCGCGGATGACATGGGCCACCACTTGGCCGGCGGTGGCCTCGCGCAGCCCCAGGTCGCGGTACTCGAAAAACGGGCGCAGACCGCGCTCGAAGGCGGCATCGGCAGCATGGTTGACGGCGAATTGCTGGTTTGTCATGTTGACCTTGAAAGTGGTGGCGGCGATGCTGCCAGTGTGCACCGCGTCGGCTGTCGGCGCGCGACGACCCCCTTCAGGAGACACCATGATCGACCGCAGAAGCTTTCTCGCCAACGCCCTGGCCACGGCCACCACCACGGCCGGCACCATGGTCGCAGCCACCGCCGCTGCCAGCCTGTCCGGCTGCGCCTCGATGATGGGTCGCGGCTGGATCAGCCTGGTCGACGCCGCTGCCGGCCAGAGCCTGGCCGGCTTCACCGAGATCGGCGCCGGCAACTGGAGTTTTGTCGACGGTGCGCTGCAAGGACAGGGCGGCAAGCTGGGCTACCTGGTCACCAAAGAGTCATACACCGACTTCGAGATCCGCGCCGAGTTCTGGGCCGACGAGCCGGCCAACAGCGGCATCTTCCTGCGCTGCCAAGACCGCGACAAGGTCGGCTCCGACAACGCCTACGAGGTCAACATCTTCGACAAACGTCCCGACCCCAGCTACGGCACCGCGGCCATCGTCGACTTCGCCAAGGCGCCGCTGCCCTACCCGCAAGCCGCCAACCGCTGGAACACCTTTGTGATCACCGCCAAAGGTGACCGGTTGGTGGTGGTGTTCAACGGCCAGCAGACGGTGGACGTGCGCAACGACAAGTTCAAGAGCGGTCCGGTGGCGTTGCAGTCGGCCGGTGGCACCATCCGTTTCCGCAAGGTTTCGATCAAGCCGCTGTGATCCTGCAGGCCTGATGCCCCTTCCCCGTTCGATGAGAGACCCCATGCACTACCGCAACCTGGGCAAGAGCCCGCTGAAAGTGTCGTCACTGTGCCTGGGCACGATGATGTTTGGCGACCAGACCGATGCCGCCGAGGCCCAGCGCATCGTCGACCATGCCCACGGCGCGGGTGTCAACTTCATCGACACCGCCGATGTCTACACCAACGGTGCCTCCGAGGCGATGGTCGGCCAGGCGATCCGCGCCAACCGCCACGCTTGGGTGCTGGCGACCAAGGTCGGCAACAAGATGTCGGAGCGGCCGAACGAAGCCCGCTACTCGCGCGCCTGGGTGCTGCGGGCCTGTGAGGCCAGCCTGCAGCGGCTGGCCACCGACCACATCGATATCTACTACCTGCACCGCGACTACAACGGCATGGATTTGGAAGAACCGCTGCGCGCGATCGACACGCTGCTGCGCGCCGGCAAGATTCGCTACTGGGGGCTGTCGAACTTTCGCGGCTGGCGCATCGCCGAGCTGGTGCATCTGGCGCGCCAGCTGAACATGCCGGGGCCGGTGGTCTGCCAGCCCTACTACAACTTGCTCAACCGCCAACCCGAGGTTGAGGTGCTGGAGGCCTGTGCACACCATGGCCTTGGTGTGGTGCCCTACAGCCCGCTCGCCCGCGGCGTGCTGGCCGGAAAATACACCCCCGGCAGCGTCCCCGCCGACGACAGCCGGGCCGGGCGCGGCGACGCCCGCATGCTGCAGACCGAGTTCCGCGATGAATCGCTGCTGATCGCGCAGACCTTGAAGTTGCATTGCGATCGCAAGGGCGTGGCGCTGGCGCATTTCGCCACCGCCTGGGTGCTGGCGAACCGGGCCGTCAGCGCGGTGATCGCCGGGCCGCGCACGCTGGCGCAGTGGCGGGATTATCTTGGCGCGCTCGACTGCGTGATCGCGGACGAAGACGAGGCGCTGGTCGACCGCCTGGTCAAGCCCGGCCACCCGTCAACGCCGGGCTACAACGACCCGGCTTACCCATTGGCCGGGCGCTCGGTCGGTCGCTAAGGCAGGCGGGTCGGCAAAGGCCCGCCAGTGCCAAACCGCAACTGCCAGACCGCAACTGCCAGACCGCCAGCGCCGGCCCGCAACGTCCGGCACTCAGCAGGTCGGGTGCCGCTGGTGCCAGTCGGTCGCCTGCTGGTAGGCATGGCCGCTGCGCACCAGCAGGGCCTCGTCGAGGTGACGGCCGACGAACTGGAAGCCGATCGGCATGCCCGCCGCGGTGGCGCCGCCCGGCAGCGTGATCGTCGGGCTGCCCGACATGTTGAAGGGTGCGGTGTAGCGCAACACGTCGTTGATGCCGTTGGGGGTCTTGAAGATCTCGTCCAACTGCGCAGCAGAAGGGTTGCCAAAAGGGTGGACCGGCACCAGCAGCAGG
>JAYVDE010000395.1:0-12088 GCA_043749575.1 Burkholderiaceae bacterium
GGAGGCAGGATGCACGGGTGCGGAAACATGTACGTGGAGAGGTAGATCGCACCGCTCTTGATCGCGCCGACGCAGCCAAATCGGGCAGCGTGCGCGGCCCGCTGAGCGAGCGGAGCCAGAGCCTCCAGCTCGGGACGCCGAAGAAGTAGTGCGGTAGAAACTGATACTTCAGCGTCGAGACCCGGTACTCGAGGCGCTCGGCGAGCGTGGTCACCCCGTTGTACCGGGCGGTCCGCCGCTGGTCATCCAGGGCGTACGCTGCCATCAGCCGCTTCCAATCGTGTGAATTTCGTTGCATGTCGCTCGTCTCGGGCCCCGAAATTTCAGGCGAATTTATCATGATTCGCGCCGATGGGGGCGACGGTCTTCGACGCCGGGAGGCCGCCGTGGTGAACGCGGCCACAGAGATCCGTGGGTCGCGGGCGATCCAGAGGGTGGGCAAGCGATGCCCCAGGCGAGGCGGCTCCACGGCGGGCCGGGGCACCGCCCCTCGGCGCGCAAGGGCCCGGAACTCTTCGGATCCCGGGCGTCCCGCCGATCGGCCGAGCGCGAGGCCTGAAACCTGCTTGGCAACGTGCGCCCACCATGGTCAACCCCACCTCCCCTCGCCTCTCTCGCCTGGCGCTGGTGCTCGGCGCCCTTTGCTTGTCGCTCCCGGCGTGCATCCCCGCGCCGGCCGACGAGTCGTTCGACGAGCCGGATACGAACCATGAGGGGCTGAGTGGACCGCTGTCAGTCGGCACGACGCTCAAGGCCACCACGGACGTCAACCTGCGGAGCGGCCCGTCGACCTCGAACAGCGTGCTCGACGTCATCCCGACCGGCTCCACAGTGACGCTGCAGACCGCCGCGCCGAGCAATGGATTCTACCGGATAGCCTACGCCGGCGTCGTCGGCTGGACGTCGGGGAAATACCTCGCCGCGGCCGGCGCGAGCACGTCAATCGCGGGCGGCAATGCCTGGAAATTCCGCGCGGCGACGCTGCCCATCGACCTCGCCGTCTTCGTGCCCGAGGCCGCCGACGCGGCGACGGACGTCGACGTGCTGGTCTACGCGCACGGCCTCAACGTCTGCTCGCCCGTGGCCGGCAATCCCCCGCTCAGCTTCGTCACCGACGAGCCGTTTCACCTCGCGAAGATCGTCGACGCGACCAAGCGCCCTCTGGTGCTCGTGGTGCCCTGGCTCGACTGGGAGCACCTCTCCGCCAACGGCATGGCCTTCGGCGGATCGCACCACAAGCTCGGGATCCCGGCGAACCTGAACGGCGTCGTCGCCGAGGTCCTCGCGCAGGTCGGGCAGCACCGGGCCGCCGGCGCGCCGGGCCTTTCGTCGCTGATCCTCGCGGGCCACTCGCGCGCTTACGACTTCTTGAACCCCCTCGCGGCCGTGAGCGCCGATCCGCAGATGGCGACCGGCGCGCTGGCCCAGCTCACGCGGGTGTGGGGCCTCGACACCGGCTATGTGTGCACGACGAGCCAGTGGTCGACGTGGTTGAAGTCGAAGCCCGAGCTCGACGTCGCCATGGATTACCGCGCTGGCACGCAGACGGCGTCGTGCGGGCAGCAGTTCGCCGCGCTGGTGCCATTGAGCGGCGGGCGGCTAACCGTGCATGTGGCGGCGGAGGAGCACTGTGCCGTGCCGGGGACGGAGCTGCCCGGGCTGCTTGGTGAGCTGCCCTGAACGATTGGCGGCTCGCGCGATCCGGGCAGATCAGCAGGCCAGGGTCGCGATCACCGTGGTCGGGAAGAAATCCTTCCGCGGGTGTATACTGAGCGCGCCGGCTGATTGCAGCAGCTGCAGGTTGTCGGGCGCGGCCCGCAGCAAGGTCTGAAACAGCTCGCGCGCGCGCGGCAGGTCGCCCTTCAGCATGGCCAGCTGGCCTTCGGCCAACAGCGTCAGTGGGTGCTTGGGCAGCAGCTTGTGCAGAGCATCGAACTGCGCCTGCGCTGCCGCAGCGTCGCGCATCGACAGCTGCAGCGCGATCAGCGCGCCGTGTGCCGCCGCGTGGTCGGGGCGCACCGCCAGCGCCTGGCGGTAAGCCGCCATCACCAGCGCCGGTTCGGCTTGCCGGCGGGCCAGCAGGTCGCCCTTGAGCAACCAGCCGTCGGCACTTCGCGGGTGGATCTTCAGCAAGGCCTCGGTCTGGGCCAGCGCGCCTGGCAGGTCACCGGCCACGGCCGTCGCCCGGGCCTGCAGGCGCAGGGCGGGTTCGTGCTCGGGCACCGCACGCAGGGCCAGGGCGATGCTGGCGCGAGCTGCGTTCAGGTTGCCCTCGGTGGCCTCGGCCTCGGCGACCACGGTCTTGAGCGCGGCCGTGGCGCCGGCGTCGGGCCAGCTCAGCGCGCCGAACTGGGCGATGACCTTGGCCGGCTGGCCCAGCGCCAGCATCGCGCGCGCCAGCAGCGGCACCACCTGCGGCTCGGCCACTTGCAACTCAAGGGCGCGCCGCAATTCGATCTCGGCGGCCACCGGTTCACCACCGTCGAGCAGCGCCGTGCCCAACAGCAACCGAGCCTCGCCCAAATTGGGGTTCTTCTGCAGAATGCTCTTGATCTGGATGATCGCCGCCGGTCGTTCTTGCCCGATCAGCAGCGCACGCGCCTTGTCGAGTTGCTGGGCGGACCGGTCGCCGCAGCCGCCCAGCAGCAGTGGCAGCAACAGAAGCGCCAGGCTCGAGGCCTTGGCGGCGGCCGACGGGCCCGGGCTCAGGCGTCGACACATGGGTCTGACCCGGGGTCAGTGCAGGCGCAGCGCGCCACCGGCGGCGCGCATGGCGCCTTCGCCCAGCGCCGCGCCGAAACGCCGGGCCAGTTTTTCAGCCACGTTCTCGCGCGGTGTGTAGTCGATGACCTCCTCGGCCTTGATCACCTCGCGCGCCACATAGTCGAGGTTGCCGAACTTGTCGGCCAGGCCCAAGCGCACCGCGTCTTCACCGTTCCAGAACAGCCCTGAAAACGTGTCCGAGCCTTCCTTCAGGCGGCTGCCGCGGCCCTCGCGCACGACGCGGATGAACTGCTGGTGCACCTGGTTGATCATCGCCTGCGCGTAGGCCTGCTGCTTGGGGTTCTGCGCGGTGAAGGGGTCGAGCATGCCCTTGTTGTCGCCGGCGGTCAGCAAGCGGCGCTCAACGCCCACCTTTTCCATCAGGCCGGTGAAACCGAAGCCATCCATCAGCACGCCGATCGAGCCGATGATGCTGGCCTTGTCGACATAGATCTCGTCGGCAGCCACGGCGATGTAATAAGCGCCTGATGCGCACACCTCCTCGACCACTGCGTAGACTTTTTTCTTGTGCAGCGCCTTCAGGCGCCGGATCTCGTCGTTGATGATGCCGGCCTGCACCGGGCTGCCACCGGGGCTGTTGATGCGCAGCACCACGGCGCGCGCGCCGGTGTCCTCGAAGGCACTGCGCAGCCCCGACAGCATCTGCTCGGCACTGGCCTCGCTGTCGGCGGCAATCTCGCCGCGCAACTCGACCAGCGCCGTGTGCGGGCCGGTCGGCGTGCTGTGCGTGTTGCGGCCCGACATCACGGCCCAGAGCAAGGCGGCCAGCAGCCCCAGCCAAGCCAGCCGGAAAAAGATCCGCCAGCGGCGCTCGGTGCGGCGCTCGGCGATCAGCTCGCGGGCCAGTGATTCCACCGTCTGCTCCAGCCCGCTGCGCGGCGCTGCGGCCGATGGGTTGGGCGGCGGCGGGCTGGCGGCTGGTGTCGAGGCAGCGGGCGAAAAGTCGTCCTGCGGGGTCATGGGGGGCTTTCAGGGAAAAACGGCCGCATCAAGCGGCACCGGCCGAACATCGGCCGAAGGATACCAACAGGCCTGGCCGTCGATCTCGGCCACCGCGATGCGCATCAGCTTGCTGCGCCCGCAGGGGCCGCCAACGCAGCGACCATCGGCCGGCTCGTAGCTGGCGCCGTGGATGGCGCAGACGATCCAGCGCTTGTCGTGGTCGAGAAACTCACCGGGCTGCCAGTCCATCTCGACCGGCACATGGGCGCAGCGGTTGAGGTAGGCCACCAGCACGCCATCAAAGCGCAGCGCAAAGGCCCGCGCCGGCTGGCGCCACAGCAGCACATCGAAGACCACCGCCTTGCCGCGCTCGACCAAGTCGGCCGCCGGGCACAGCACCTGCGGCAGCGCTGCCTCAGCCATGGGCCAGCAGCCAATCGCGCAGATCGGTGGTGCTGTGGGCCACGTGCAGCGGCGCCAGCCTGGTGAAGGCGTCGGCTTGGTGGGCGCCGTAGCTGACCGCCACGCTGGCGGTGCCGGCGTTGATCGCCAGCTGCAGGTCGTGGCTGGTGTCGCCGATCATCAGCGTGCGTGCCGGGTCGGCGCCGAATTCGCTCATCAACTGCTGCAGCATCAGCGGGTTGGGCTTGCCGGCGGTTTCGTCGGCGGTACGGGTGCCGTCGAACAGGCCGCGCAACTGCACCGCGTGCAGCGATTCATCGAGCCCGGCGCGGCTCTTGCCGGTGGCCACCGCCAGCCAGTGGTTGCGGCCTTTCAACGCGTGCAACATCTCCAGCGTGCCGGGGAACAGCACCAGCTCATGTTGGCGCTCGACGTAGTGGTGGCGGTAGCGGCGGCCCAGCTCGGGGTAACGCTCGACACCCAGCCCGGGCACGATGTGCTGCAGCGCATCGTGCAGGCCCAGGCCGATGACGTAGGCGGCACGCTCGTCGCTGGGCACGGGCAGCCCTAAGTCGGCGCAGGCGCCTTGCATGCAGCGCACGATCAGCGCGGTGGAATCAAACAAGGTGCCGTCCCAATCGAAAACGATCAGGTCGAAACGGCGGTTGGTGGCGGTCATCGGCGGGGGCATGGCGGCGGTAGCGGGCGGTGCGGTGGTCAATGTGTCGATCAGTGCGGCGGCGGCAAAATCGACAGCAGTGTGGCGCATTCGGCCGGCAGCGGCGCTGTCAACTCGGTGCGCACCCCGGTCGCCGGGTGGTCAAACGCCAGCCGTCGGGCATGCAGGAACATGCGGTCAAAGCGCTGGCTCGAGGCCCCCGGCAAACCTTCGCCGCGCGCCCATTGTTTGTTCAGCGCGAAGTCACCGTATTTCGGGTCGCCGACGATCGGATGGCCGGCCTGTGCCAGGTGCACCCGAATCTGGTGCGTGCGGCCGGTCTTGATCGTCACGTCCAGCAGCGTGGCCTGCTGGAAAGTCTGCGCCACCTGCACCAGGCTGATCGAGCGCCGGCCGTCGGGGTGGTCGGCGGCCACCGGCAGCACGTGGCGCTCGCCGCGGGCGTCCAAGGTCTTGTGCAGTGCCACGTCGATCACCTTGAGCTTGGCCGGCCAGGCGCCGAAAACCAGCGCGGCGTAGGTTTTGCCCGTGTCGCGGGCGCGAAACTGGTCTTGCAGCGCCACCAGCGCGCTGCGTTTCTTGGCCAACAGCAAGATGCCCGAGGTCTCGCGATCCAAACGGTGCACCAATTCGAGGAACTTGGCGGACGGCCGCGCCTGGCGCAGCTGCTCGATCACGCCAAAGCTGACGCCCGAGCCGCCATGCACCGCCACGCCGGCCGGCTTGTTGATGGCCAGCAGGTGCTCGTCCTCGAACACGATCGGGAACTCGCGGGCCGGCGCCGGCACCGCGGCGGCGGCGGGCGCGGCCACCCGCACCGGCGGCACCCGCACCTCGTCGCCCAGTGCCAACCGGGTGTCGGCCGCCGCCCGGCCCTTGTTGACCCGCACCTCGCCGGAGCGGATCACCCGATAGACATGCGTCTTGGGCACGCCTTTGAGCAGCCGCATCAGGAAGTTGTCCAGCCGCTGGCCCTCGCCGGCCTCATCCACCACCAAGCGGCGAACTTCAGGCGGTTTGGTGGCCAGTGGGGCAACGGCTTCAACCGAGCTCGCCGCCACTGCGGCCGGCGCGGCCCGTGCGGGGCGGCTCGGTGGTGGTTTGCTGCTTATAATGGGCGGAGCCACGATTGGGCCGTAAGTGCTTGATTTTTCAGAGTTTACCCGGGCACAATCCGGCGTTATCGTGGACCGGCGCCTTACCGGGCGTCAAAAGCGTTGATGCAACACCTGCGTCAAGCGCGGCAGGCCGCAGTCCCCCAAGTGATGCGGCGGCCCCGTTGCCAGGTGGTAGAGACACGTTGTCACAGCCGTCCCGTCACAGGGAAAGAAACACAGCTCATGGACGGCAGATGGCCCCGTTGGGGTGATCTGTCGTTCGCGGTTAAGCCCACAGGGTCTGCATGCCATCCCTCTCAAGCACCCACCAGCCCATGTCGCATGACATGACGGCACAGCCCCGGCCTTTTGCCGGTGCGGCACGCCGGCCGGCGGGGTGTGGCCTTTGCGCCTAGCGCGGGGCCGAGAGACCACGGTGCCAGCCTCCCCTTGCCGCTAGCCGCACGCGGCCCCGCTGCATCCCTGATCGTTGTTCGATCACTGCAGTCCAGGGCGATTCCTTCTACGGCCGTTTCCCGTTGCTCGTGCATCTGAACAGGTCACCTGACCAGACCCTTTGAGGTCGGTCGATGATCAGATGGCACCCACCCTGGCAGCAGGGCGGGTGGGACAGGAGTGCACATGAAACGCATGTTGATCAATGCCACGCAGCCGGAAGAACGGCGCCTGGCAATCGTAGATGGCCAAAAACTGCTCGATTTCGAGACCGAGATCGAAGGACGCGAACAGCGCAAAGGCAATATCTACAAGGCCGTGGTGACACGGGTCGAGCCCTCACTTGAGGCCTGTTTCGTCGAGTACGGCGAAGATCGCCACGGTTTCCTGCCGTTCAAGGAAATTTCCAAGACCTACTTCCGCGAAGGCATCGAAGCCAAGAACGCCACCATCAAGGAGGCGATCCGCGAAGGCCAGGAATTGCTGGTCCAGGTCGAGAAAGAAGAGCGCGGCAACAAGGGCGCGGCCTTGACCACCTTTGTCAGCCTGGCGGGGCGTTACCTGGTGCTGATGCCCAACAACCCGCGCGGTGGCGGTGTGTCGCGCCGCATCGAGGGTGAAGACCGCGAAGAGCTGAAAGAAAACCTCGACCAGCTCGAATACCCCAAGGGCATGAGCCTGATCGCCCGCACCGCCGGCATCGGCCGCAGTGCGCCCGAGCTGCAGTGGGACCTGAACTACATGCTCAAGCTGTGGAGCGCCATCGACGGCGCGTCCAAGGTGGGCAAGGGTGCGTTCCTGATCTACCAGGAAAGCTCGTTGGTGATCCGCGCCATCCGCGACTACTTCACCTCCGATATCGGCGAAATCCTGATCGATACCGACGATATCTTCGAGCAGGCGCAGCAGTTCATGAACCACGTGATGCCCGAGTCGGCGTCGCGTGTGAAGCGCTACCGCGACGATGCCGCGCTGTTCTCGCGCTTCCAGATCGAGCACCAGATCGAGACGGCGTTCAGCCGCACCGTCAACCTGCCGGCCGGCGGCGCGATCGTGATCGACCACACCGAGGCGCTGGTCTCGGTTGACGTCAACTCGGCGCGCGCCACCCGTGGCGGCGACATCGAAGAAACCGCTACCCGCACCAACCTGGAAGCGGCCGATGAGATCGCCCGCCAGATGCGGCTGCGCGACCTCGGCGGCTTGATCGTGGTCGACTTCATCGACATGGAGGAGAGCAAGAACCGCCGCGAGGTCGAACAGCGGCTGCGTGACGCGATGCGCCAAGACCGCGCCCGGGTGCAGTTCTCGTCGATCAGCAAGTTCGGCCTGCTCGAACTGAGCCGCCAGCGCCTGCGCCCGGCGCTGAGCGAAGGCAACCACATCACCTGCCCGCGCTGCAACGGCACCGGCCACATCCGCGACACCGAATCGAGCGCGCTGCAAATCCTGCGCATCATTCAAGAAGAGTCGATGAAGGACAACACCGCCGCCGTGCACGTGCAGGTGCCGGTGGAGGTGGTGAGCTTCTTGCTGAACGAGAAGCGGACCGAGATCACCAAGATCGAGCTGAAACAGCGCCTGACGGTGTTGCTGGTGCCCAACAAGCACCTGGAGACGCCGAACTACAAGCTGGAACGGCTGCGCCACGACGACCCGCGGCTGGAGAACCTGCAAGCCAGCTACACGATGATCGAGGAGCCGGACGACGAGGTCGGCATCACCCGCCGCGAAAAGGCCAAGCCCAAGCAAGAGCCGGTGATCAAGGGCGTGCTGCCCGACCAGCCGGCGCCCGCTGCCGCGCCGTCGCGCCACGCCGAGGCGGCGGCCAAGGCCGAGGCCGCACCGAAGGGGGTGGCTGCGGCCGCTGCTGCACCGCTGGCTTCGAGTGCGCCAGTCGCGCCGAGTTGGGTGTCTGAGGCCCCTGCGCCGGCCGCCGGCAGCGGCTTCTTCGGCTGGGTCAAGAAGCTGTTCGGTGGCCAAGCACCGGCGCCGGTGCCGGCGCCCGCCGTTGCGGTGGTCGCACCGGCAAGCTCGACCACGGAGACCTCGCCTGACAAACGGGAAGCCCGTGGTGAGGGCAGGCGCAACGAACGCGGTGGCCGCAATGACCGCGGCGACCGGGGTGGCCGCGGCCGCGACGCCAAGCCCGGCGAAAGCCGTGGCGAACGCGGTCCGCGCCCCGAGCGGGGTGAGCGCGCTGACCGCGCGGAGCGCACCGATCGCCCGGAAGCCGCACGCACCGAAGGCCGCCGTGATGGCCGTCGCGGCGAACGCCCGGCAGAAACCACCGACACCGCCCACCTGCGCCCGCCCAGCGACGCCGGTGAGGCACCGCGCCGCACACCGCGGCCCGAACGCGAGCGTGAGCCGCGGCCGGTCGAGCTGATCGACACCGCCACGCCGCAGGCCGAAGCCCTGCCGAGCACCGAAGGTACAGAAGCGACCGACGCCGCCGGCGAAGAGCAGCGCCGCCGCCGCCGCCGCCGTGGTGGCCGTGGCAACCGCGACGAGGCCGGTGCCGACACCGGCGCCGAAGGGTCAACCGATGCTGCCGGCACCGAGGAAGCCGCCCGCGAAACCAGCGCCGAGACCACCGCCGTTGCCGACGCTGCGCCGGCCGGCGCCGACGCTGCACAGCAGACCGAGGGCAGCGATGCCACCGAAGGCGGCCGTCGCCGGGGCCGAGGCCGTGACCGCGTGCGTCGCGAACGCCGTGACGACGAAGGCGGCACCACAGCCGACACGGCCGGCACGGCGGCTATGGTCACCACCGCGGTCAGCGAAGGCGCTGCCCTGGTGCTGGCCGAACCGCGGGCGGAAACACCGGCGGCGGTCGCCAGCGCCGCAGAAGCGGTCGAAGCGCCTGTTGTCGTGGCGCTTGCCCCGGTCGTTCCGGCCATCCCGGTTGCCACAGTTGCCCCCGTCGAGGTCTCGGTGGCCGAGGTGTCAGCCGCTCCTGCACCTGCACCTGCACCTGCACCTGCACCTGCCCCTGCGCCTGCACCAGCAGCCGCATCGACCCCGGTGGCCGCAGCCGCAGCGCCTCCGGTCGAAGCCTTCGTGCTGCCGACGGCTGCGCTGCACCGCATCGCCGAGGGTTCGGGCCTGCAGTGGGTCAGTTCCGACGCGGAGAAGTTCAAGGCCGTGCAGGCCGCGATCGCCGCCGAACCGGTGCCCGTGCGGGTGCCACGCGAGCGCAAGCCGGTGGTGCAGGTCGACACCGGCCCACTGGTGCTGGTGGAAACCCGTAAGGACTTGTCGCAACTGAAGCTGCCGTTCGAAACCTCGACCGGCGCCGCCGCGGCCAACACGCCCGTCTGATCGCGGCCACGTGCCGTGAAACGCCGCCCCGGCCCCGTGCCGCGGCGGCGTTTTTCATGGTGCGACGGCACGGCCTGCCACCACACCTTCGATGCGCCCCCGTCGACCACCGATCTCTGAAAGCCCACCCCACCATGACCGTCACCCTGAAGAAGCCGACACCGGCCTGCATCCCCGTCCACCTGACCGACCGCAGCAGTTTTGCCCGCCACGCGGGGGCACTGCCCAATGCCGCCCGGCAGTGGCTGGCCACGCTGGGCTTCAACGGCGCACCCGACACACACGCGCTGCTGCCCGACGAACAAGGCCGGCTGCAGTCGGTTTGGGCCGGCGTGCGAAGTGCTGACCACCCGTGGGCGTTGTCGGCGCTGCCGCGCAGCCTGCCGCCCGGCCGTTACCGCTTGGGCGGCGACGGCCTGGCGCCCGATGACCAGGCGGCGGCGCTGTCCTGGCAACTGGGCGCCTATGCCTTCAGCCGCTACAAGTCGCCCCAACGCGAAGCCGCTGAACTGCTGATCGTGGCCAGCGATGCCGCGCGCCACGGCTTGCTGCTGGCCACGGTGGTGGCGCACACCCGCGACCTGGTCAACACCCCCGCCGAACACCTGGGCCCGGCCGAACTGGCCACCGCGGTGCAGGCCGTCGCCAAGGCCCACGGCGCGCAGTTCAAGCAGACTGTCGGCGATGCGCTGCTGGTGGCCAACTTCCCGGCGATCCACGCCGTTGGCCGCGCCGCCACGCAGGCACCGCGCTTGATCGAGCTGAACTGGGGCGACCCGAAGGCACCGCAGCTGACGCTGGTCGGCAAGGGCGTGTGCTTCGACAACGGCGGCCTCAACATCAAGGGCGCCGACGGCATGCGCCAGATGAAGAAGGACATGGGCGGCGCCGCCACCGCGCTGGGCCTGGCCACGCTGGTGATGGCCTGCAAGCTGAACGTGCGGCTGACGCTGCTGATCCCGGCGGTCGAAAACGCCATCGCCGGCAACGCCTACCGGCCCGGCGACGTTTTCAAGACCCGCGCCGGTCTGCACATCGAGATCGGCAATACCGATGCCGAGGGCCGGGTGATCCTGTGCGATGCGCTGGCCTACGCGGCCGAATCAAAGCCCGATCTGCTGATCGATCTGGCCACGCTGACCGGCGCGGCCCGCGTCGCGCTGGGCGGGCAGCTGCCGGCGCTGTTCTGCCGCGACATCGTGCAGGCCCGCGCCCTGGTCGACCGCGGCCTGGCGCTGCACGACCCGCTGTGGCATTTGCCGCTGTGGCGCGACTACCACCCCGGGATCGAGAGCGATATCGCCGATATCGTCAACACCGGCCGCGGGCCGCAGGCCGGGGCGATCAACGCCGCGCTGTTCCTGGAGGACTTCGTGCCGGCCGATCAGGACTGGCTGCACATCGACCTGTACGCCTGGAACGACGCGGCGCGGCCCGGCCGCCCTGCGGGCGGTGAGGCGCAGACCTTGCGCACCCTGTTGGCGCACCTGCAGCAGCGTTACGGCACGGCTTGAGTGCTGCAGCGACCCTTGATCGGCGCAGCGCCGGCTGATCCAGCACCGCCGGTCAGCGGCCCATCACGGCAGCTTTTCCAGCGCATGCTGATAGGCCGGCTGGTGCATCAGTTCGTCCCAGGGCAGCGGCGGTGTCAGCGGCAGCAAGTCGAGCCGGCGGGCCTCGCTGTCGCCATCGGGCTGCCACTGGCCGGCCTGCGCCGCCGCCACCAGCCCGTCGAGCAGCGCATCGACCGCCGCGCCGCCGTCAACCGACTGGTTGCACAACAGCACCAGGTCGCAGCCGGCGCGCAGTGCGGCCAGCGCACCGTCCAAGGTGCTGCCAGCCACCTTGGCGCCGGCCATGCTCAGGTCGTCGCTGAAGATCGCGCCCTGGAAACCCAGGTCGCCACGCAGGATGTGCTTGAGCCAGCGCTCGGAGAAACCGGCCGGCGACGGGTCGACCTTGGGGTAGATCACATGCGCGGGCATCACGCTGGCCAGGCTGGTCGACAGCCATTCATAGGGCTTGGCATCGTCGGCCAGGATGGCTTTGAGCGAGCGCTTGTCGACCGGCACCTCGACATGGCTGTCGGCCTTGACAAAACCGTGGCCGGGAAAATGCTTGCCGCAGTTGGCCATGCCGGCCTGCAACAAGCCGTGCATCAGGCTCTTGGCCAGCAGCGTGACCACCCGGGCATCGCGGTGGAAGGCACGGTCGCCGATCACGCCGCTGTCGCCGTGGTCGAGGTCGAGCACCGGCGTGAAACTCAGGTCGACGCCGCAGGCGCGCAGCTCGGCGCCCAGCACGTAGCCCGCAGCGGTGGCGGCGTTGGTGGCGGCCATGGCGTCGCGCAGCCACATCTCGCCCAGCACGGCCATCGGCGGCAAGTGCGTGAAGCCGTCGCTGC
>JAYVDE010000396.1:0-4628 GCA_043749575.1 Burkholderiaceae bacterium
CTGTATACAGTGTACGGACTATGGCGTCCCAGCTGATCAAGATCGAATCCGCACCCGACCTGGTGGATCAGGTCTACCGCCGCTTGCTCGACGCGATCAGTGAGGGCTCGATGGCGCCGGGCGCACGCCTCATGCAAGAAGATATTGCGGAGCGCTTGTCGGTGTCGCGCCAGCCGGTGCTGCAGGCCTTGCGGCTGCTGAAAAAAGACGGCTTTGTGTTGGATGCGCCGGGCCGTGGCGTGCTGGTCGCGCCGCTCGACGTCACCTGGCTGCTGCAAATTTACCAAGTGCGCAGCGCACTCGATGCGCTGGCGGCCAGGCTGGCTGCGCGCGCCCACGTTCAGCTCGATCCCCGGCTGATCAGCCAGGGCCGCGCCGCCGCCCGCAGCCACCGCGTCAAAACCATGATGGCGGCCGACGCGCAGTTTCATGCGGCCATTTATGCCGCATCGGGCAACCCGCTGATTGCCCAGACCGCACAGCTGCACTGGCACCACATTCGCCGCGCGATGGGTGCGGTGCTGCAGGTGTCGACCATGCGCGAGTCGATTTGGGACGAACACGAAGCCATTGCCAAGGCCATCGGCGAGGGCGATGAAAACAGCGCTGAAAGCCTGATCCGCCAACACGGCGAAGACGCCAGCCACAACTTGGCCAGCCTGCTGTCGAGCGCGCTCCATGCGTCGGCCAAAGCCAGCGCGGCCACGGCCACCGCCGCCGCCAGCGGCTCCAGCACCCTTCCTGAGACCAGGGCCGTCGGCGCCCTAATTCCTTAGTTCCCTGACCCCTGAACCCCACGGAGATCCCCCATGAAACTCAGCCCAGAACAACACGCCCAATTCGACCGCGACGGTTACCTGTTTTTCCCCGGCCTGTTCACCGCCGAAGAAACCAAGACGCTGACCGCCGTCGTGCCCGAGCTCTACAGCCGCCGCGAGGACTACAACATTCGCGAAAAAGGCAAAGATGCGGTGCGAACCAACTTCGCCGCGCACCTGTACAGCGAGCCCTTTGCCAAACTCGGTCGGCACCCGCGGATGATTGAACCGGTGCAAGAGCTGCTGGGCGAAGAGCTCTACATGCACCAGTTCAAGATCAACGGCAAGATGGCCTTTGAGGGCGATGTCTGGCAGTGGCATCAAGACTACGGCACCTGGCTCAACGACGACCAGATGCCGACTGAACGGGCAATGAACATCGCCATTTTTCTCGACGACGTGACCGAGCACAACGGCCCGCTGATGTTCATTCCCGGCAGCCACAAAAAGGGCGTGGTCGAGGCCAAGCACGACCTCACCACCACCAGCTACCCGCTGTGGACGGTGAACAATGATTTGATCCGCCAGCTGGTGCAGCGCGCCGGTGGCAAACAAGGCGGCATCGTCAGCCCCAAAGGCCCGGCCGGCTCGATGATCTTGTTTCACTCCTGCCTGGTTCACGCATCGGGCAGCAACCTGTCGCCGTTCGACCGGGTCAGCGTCTACCTCAGCCTGTGCGCGGTGAGCAACCACATCCGCCGCTTCAAGCGCCCTGAATACATTGCGCACCGCGACTTCACGCCGATCAGCTGCCTGCCCGATGACTGTCTGCTCAAGGACTACCCGGTCGATCTGCCCTGGAAAGACGGCGTGCCGGCCACGGCGATGCAGACGTCCATCGACACCGTCGAGCCTGAGCGCAAAGCGGCCTGAGCCCGACGACAGGTCATGCCGGACTTGATCCGGCAGCCTGGCCGCGTTGATGACTCTTGATTTCGATCCACGATGGCTTGCGGGTTCAGCCCGCCATGACAGGACCGCCCCCCATGAATCTGTACACCAAACTCCAGCAGCGGGCCGCCGACCAGCGACCGATCCGCATCGGCCTGATTGGCGCCGGCAAATTCGGCGCGATGTACCTGGCGCAAATTCCGCGCACACCCGGCGTGCATCTGGTGGCGATTGCCGACCTGTCACCCGATGCGGCCCGTAGCAACCTGGCCCGTGTCGGCTGGCAGCCAGCGCAGTCGCAGGCAGCGTCGGCGCAAGCCGCCATCAAAACCGGCACCACCTGGATCACCGACGACTGGCTGGCCGTGGTCACGCACCCGCAGATCGACATCATTGTTGAATGCACGGGCAACCCGATCGCCGCGGTTGAGCACTGCTTGAGCGCCTTTGCGCATGGCAAACATGTCGTCAACGTCACGGTCGAAGCCGATGCCTTTTGTGGCCCGCTGCTGGCGCGCAAGGCGCAGGAGGCCGGTGTCATTTATTCGCTGGCCTTCGGCGACCAGCCGGCCTTGATCTGTGACCTGGTCGACTGGGCGCGCACCTGCGGGTTTCCGGTGGTGGCAGCGGGCCGCGGCCACAAATGGTTGCCGCATTTCTCCGGCTCGACGCCCGACACTGTCTGGGGCAACTACGGCCTGACGCCGGAGCAGGCGCTGCGTGGCGGGCTCAACCCCAAGATGTTCAACAGCTTTCTCGACGGCTCCAAGCCGTCGATCGAATGCACCGCCGTGGCCAACGCCACGGGCCTGACGGTGCCCAGCAACGGCCTGCTTTATCCCCCCGCCAGTGTCGAAGACATCCCGTTCGTGACCCGCCCCATCAGCGAAGGCGGCGTGCTGGAGCGCAAGGGCATGGTCGAAGTCATCTCGTCACTCGAAGCCGATGGCCGCAAGATTCCCTACGATATTCGGATGGGGGTCTGGGTCACGGTCGAGGCCGAGACCGACTACATCAAGAACTGTTTTGAAGAGTACAACGCCCACACCGACCCCAGCGGGCGCTATTTCACGCTGTACAAGCGCTGGCATTTGATCGGCCTGGAAGTGGGCATGTCGGTGGCCAGCGTGGCACTGCGCGGCGAGCCGACCGGCGTGGCCACTTGCTGGAATGCCGATGTGGTGGCGACGGCCAAGCGCGACTTGAAGCCCGGCGACATGCTCGACGGTGAAGGCGGTTACACGGTCTGGGGCAAGCTGCTGCCCGCCGAGACATCGCTCAGCATGGGTGGCTTGCCGCTCGGCCTGGCGCATCAGGTCAAGGTGGTGCGTGCGGTCAAACAAGGCCAAAGCCTGAGCTGGGCCGATGTGGCGATGGACACCTCGACCGCCGCCTACAAAGTGCGCCATGAGATGGAAAGCATGTTCGGGCCGGCAATGTCGGCCATCAAGAAAGCGGCCTGACCGCATTCTCGATGACCGGCTGCCCCAAGCAGCGATGACCTCTACGAAGCCTTCTGAGTAAGCGCCTGGTCGGCGGCTGGCTTGGCCGGCGGCCAGCCGATGCAGGACTCATGGGCGCGGAAGTTTCGCAACCACCAGGCCCAGTCCTCGGGCACCAGTGAAAACGGATCGGCGTGGCCCAGTTCGCGCGCCGCCCATACCGGCCAGTGCGGGTTGGCCAAGGCCGGCCGCCCGAGCATCACCAGATCGATCAAACCGTCGCGAATGATCTGGTCGGCCACTGCGGGCAAGCCCAGGTTCCAGCTCGCGGCCACCGGGATGCCGACCTCGCGTTTGACGCGGTTGGCACGCTCGACCATGAAGGCCATTTCAGCAAACGGCGCGGTCTCCATCTCGTCGGTGTTGAAGCCAATGCTGAGGTCGGCCAGGTCGAGGCCGTGCGACTTCATCATGGAAATGGCGATCACCGAATCCTCGAACAGCGTGCCTTTGGGATTCAGGTCGTCCGAGCCGAAACGCATCGTCAGCGGAAACCGTTCGGGCCACACCTCACGCACCGCGTCGAGCGCTTCAAGGTGGAACCGCGCGCGGTTCTCCAGGCTGCCGCCATACTCATCGCTGCGTTGATTGGCCAGCGGTGAAAAAAAGCTGGCGCCGAGATAACCGTGTGCGAAGTGCATTTCAAGCCACTCGAAACCGGCATCCACTGCGCGCCTGGCCGCGTCGGCGTAGTCGCGGTGGATCGCCTTGATCTCGTCGCGGCTCATGGCGTGAACCGGAAAGCTGCGCTTGCCGCCGTAGGGGATGGCCGACGGGCCCCTGACTTGCCAGCCGTCGGGGTGGTCGGGGCCGAGCTGGGCGCGGCCTTGCCAGGGCGTCAGTTCACTGCCTTTGCGGCCGGTGTGGCCGAGCTGGATCGCCGGCACGGCGCCCATGTCCTTGATGATCTTGGTGACCCGGCTCAGCCCCTCGATCTGCGCGTCATCGTAGATGCCGGCACAGCCGATGCTGGTGCGGCCGTCTGGCGTGATCGCGATCTGCTCAGGGAACACCAGGCCAAAGCCGCCGGCCGCCCGCGAGCCCATCAACATGACATGAAAGTCATTCATGCAGCCGTCGACGGACCGGTGCATGGTCATCGGTGACATCGCGATGCGGTTGCGCAGCGTGACGCCCTTGAGGGTGTAGGGGCTGAAGAGGTCTTGCATGCAAAGCTCCGGCTGTGAGTAAGGGTGTGGCCGATTGTCAAGGTCCGCCGGTCTATGAGCGAGCCCGGCGAACAATTCTGGCTTGTCGATCAGCCAGCGCGTGGCTGTTTGGCGGGGGCTTGGTGGTGGTCGCAGGCTACAGGCCGGTGCCGGTGCCGGTGATCACCAGGGGCAACAGCGTGCTCGCCGATGGCGGCGCCCAGAGCGCCCGGGCCTGCGACCTGCTAGCGCACAGGCCGCCGCCTCGC
>JAYVDE010000397.1:0-4618 GCA_043749575.1 Burkholderiaceae bacterium
ACCGACGACGACATCAACATCCGCGATTGGCAGGATGTGGTCTGGGCGATCACCACCCGCATGGACCCGGTGCGCGACACCACGCTGGTGGCGCAGACGCCGATCGACTACCTGGATTTCGCCTCGCCAGTGAGCGGCCTGGGCGGCAAGATGGGTCTGGACGCGACCAACAAGTGGCCCGGCGAAACGGCCCGTGAATGGGGCCGGGTGATCGCCATGCCAGCCGAGGTCACGCGCCGGGTTGATGGTTTGTTTGACCAATTGATGCGGCGCTGACGCTGGTTGGCGGGCTGGCAAGCCGAACCCGCTTGGGCTCGGCGCTTCGAGCCGACAAAATTTCACTTGCTCAGCGGAGTGTTTCGGACTATCTTTCGCTTGCCTTCGATGAAGGCACAAAACTTCATGCAGTCTCTGCATGAAACGGGGCCCCGGACTTCATTCCTCCGGATCTCCACATGGTGGCCATCGGCCACCCGCCCCTCCGAGTCGCAAGGTCCGGAGGGGTTTCGCATTCAGGCCCGCCAGAATCTTCGGTTCACGCGCCGGCCAGCAGGCCCAGCATCTCGTGCAGCACTTGGTGCACTCGCCGGTAGCCGTCCGGTGACGGCAGCCATTGCAGCAGCGGCTGGCCGTCGATCGAGGCCATTCCCATCGGCGCGGGCACGATGCGGGCGACAAAGCCCACCTTGGCGGCCTCTTCATTGAAAGCCCGCAGCGAGCGCCGCATGTGCCAGCCATGGCTGACCAGGAACACCTCGGTGATGCCCTCGGTGCGCAGCAGTTGCAAGCTCTTGCGCGCGTTGTCCCGGGTGTCGACCGAGCTGGTCTCCAGCCACTTGAGCGCGCGGCCGTAGTCGCGGCTGGCGATCCGGGCGGCCACATCGGCCTCGGTCGGCCCGGCAGCGTGGGCGCGACCGGTGCCGCCCGAGACCATCACCGGGGCCTGCAACTGGCGTCCCAGCCACAGGCCGTAGTGCAGCCGCTCCATCGCGCCGGGGCTCAGGTGGGATTCACCGTACTCGGCTGCCAGCCCTTGGGTACCACCACCCAACACCAGCACCACCGGCTTGCGCCCGGCCAGGCTGCGGCGCCAGTCGCTGACCTGAGCGGGTGACAGCGCCGCCGTGGCGGCCCACTGCCGTTCCAGCCAATAGCCCGTGACGGGACACAGGCTGAACCAGAGCCCAGCCGTGGCCAGCACCATGAGCAGCCCGGTGACGATCGGCTGGCGCTGCCGCGCCCGCCACGCCAGCAGCGCGACCAGCAGCAGCGGCAAGGGTGGCAGCAGCAAAGCGCCTGCCAAGGGCTTCCAGTCGAGCAGGCCAAGGGCAGCGAAGGTGTTGTTCACGGGTTGTCAGATGACAAAAATGCTGCAATGAAATTCATTGTGCAGCACGCTGAGGTCATCGTCTGCGTGTCTCACGTGCTGGCACCGGTCCGCCGAGAATCAAGCCCTCATCACAGGAGATCGACATGGCGGTTGAAACCATCACGCTGGGCGGCGGTTGTTTCTGGTGCACCGAGGCGGTGTACGAGCAGGTGCAGGGTGTGCTGTCGGTGGAATCCGGCTATTGCAACGGCCACGTGCCGCAGCCCAGCTATGAACAGGTGTGCGAGGGCACGACCGGCCACGCCGAAGTGGTGCGGCTGCAGTTTGATCCGCAGCAGGTGTCGTTGCGCGAGTTGCTCGAGATCTTCTTCGTCATCCACGACCCCAGCACGCTGAACCGGCAGGGCAATGACGTGGGCACGCAATACCGGTCGGGCATCTACTGGCACACGCCCGACCAGGCGGTGGTGGCCGGCGAGGTGCTGGCCGAGGCGAATGCTGCAGTGGGCGGGCGCGCGGTCACCGAACTGGTCGCCGAGGCCGAGTACTGGCCGGCCGAGCCCTACCACCAGCACTACTTTGCCAAGCACCCGGGGCAGGGCTACTGTGCGATGGTGGTGGCGCCGAAGGTGGCGAAATTCCGCAAGACCTTCGCGGCGCGGGTGCGACGGGATTGATCAACGCCGAAGGCGTTATTGGCTTAGGGTGCGTGGCGGTGGTCTGCGCGCCCACGACAGGCTGCCAGCGACAGCGCGTCAGCATCAGCGCGCCAGCATCAGGGCATCAGCCTCAGGGCATCAGCCTCAGGGCGCCAGGCGTTCGCGAATCCAGTGGCCATCGACCAGCCTGTAACACAGGCGGTCGTGCAGGCGGCTCTTGCGGCCCTGCCAGAACTCCCAGCGGTCGGGCAGCAGGCGGAAGCCGCCCCAATGCGGCGGCCGCGGCGGCGACAGTGCAAACTTGGCCGCGTAACGGGCGGCCTGCGCCACCAGCACGCCGCGTGACGAGATCACCTGGCTCTGCGGCGACGCCCAGGCGCCGATGCGCGAATCGAGTGGCCGCGACGCGTAGTAGGCATCGGCCTCGGCGTCGTCGACATGTTCAACCAGGCCTTCGATGCGCACCACCCGCTCGAGTTCGACCCAGTGAAACTGCAGCGCCGCCGCCGGATTGGCGGCCAGTTGCTGGCCCTTGCGGCTGTTGAAGTTGCTGTACCAGACCAGGCCGCGCTCGTCGACGCCCTTGACCAGCACCACCCGGGTGGACGGGCGGCCGTCCGCGCCCACGGTGGCCAGGGTCATCGCGGTGGGTTCGGGCACTTGGGCGGCCATGGCCTGCTGCAGCCAGGCCTCGAACTGCAGCAGCGGCCGCTCGGCGGCGGCGCCTTCGTCCAGTTCAGCCCGTTCGTAGCTTTTGCGCAGATCGGCGATGCGGGAGTCCATCAGTACAGTATGCCGCCGGATTACAAACCTGAGCTTGGTCGAGGCCGGTTCGCCGGCATGGGGCAGCCCCCTAAGTGGAACGCCTTAAGTGAAGCTCCGACTGTCGATCGCGCCGCTGTGCCCGCATGCTCGGGCACCGTCAACTCTGGCGTGCGCAGTCAGCGCCTCGTGCCGTCGCAACATGAAACCCCAACCCGTCATCATCGTACTGGCCGCAGGGCTTGGCAGCCGCTTCACCGGCCCCCGCCACAAGCTGGTCCAGCCGCTGGGCGCCGCCACGGTGCTGGGCCAGACACTGGTGCATGCGATCGAGAGCCGTCTGCCGGTGACCGTGGTCACCACGGCAGGTTTGGCCGCCGAGGCCTCGCGTTGGGTGGCGCGCCGCGATGTCGTGGTGTTGCCCGATGTCGGCAGCCCGGGCGCCGGCCGGCTCGGCATGGGCGCTTCGATCGCGGCCGGCGTGTCTGCCCGGCCGCAGGCCGCTGGCTGGCTGGTGCTGCCGGGCGACATGCCCCTGGTCACCGCGAGCACGCTGCTGCAGGTGGCCGGCGGGCTGGCCCAGCACGCCGTGGTCTATGCCCAGTACCGCGGACGGCGCGGTCACCCGGTGGCGTTCGGGGCTGAGTTGTTCTCCGACCTGGTGCAGCTCAGTGGCGACGAAGGGGCCCGCCGGGTGATGGCGCGCTACCCCTCGTTTGGCATTGAAGTCGACGACCCCGGGGTCTTGGTGGATGTCGACACCGAAGCTGATCTGGCTGCGTTGCGGGCAGCGGCGGCCAGTACCTATACGCTGCCGCCGCCGCTGGGTCCGGCGCGCTGAAGTCTGGGCTGCGTGATCGGTCATTGGCTGGTGATGAGCTGGCCATGGCGCTACCCGCCTGCATGCAGTCAAACGCTTGAAGCCCTGGGTGTTGCGTGCGGCTGATCAGGCCAGACCACGCTGGCGCAGCAAGGCCAGCAGCCGTTCGCTTTCGCGGTCGCACATGCGGTGCTCGCGCAGCGCCTCGGCTGTGCGCAGCAGGTAGTCCAGCGTGCTGCCATAGCGGCCCTTGGCGTGGGCCAGGATGTGCAGCAGCTCGGCATCGTCAAGGCGGCCGGTGAAGTTGGGGCTGCGCCGGCTCAGCGTGAAGCCCAGCGCCAAGACATCGCCAGCGGCCGTCTGGCAGCGCAACCAGCGTGGGTCGTAAACCCCGTTGGGCATTTCGCGTAGCCAGAGCCGGGCCAGTTCGTCGGTGGCGCGGTGGCCATGAACCCGGTAGACCATGCCCCGGCACATGCCACCCGTGACCAGCGCATAGACCAGGCCGGGCTGTTCCGGCGAGCCCCGATTCACCCGCGAGCGCATCTGGAACGCGCGGTGCCAGCCGCGCACCAGTGCCGGCCGGTGCTCAGCGGCATCGAATTCGGGCCGCCAGATCAATGACGCATAACCGAAGACCCACAGATCCCGGTGACCGCCCCATTGCCGCCGAACTTGGTCGAGCATCGCGGCGGTGTCTCGGACGGGCTGCTCGTTCATGGCTTCAAGCATGCCACGACCGTCCCGCCGGACATCACGGACAGCGGTTGACGGTGTAACCAAGTTACACAATAATATTAAATACAGTTACGAAAGCGGCGCATGAAGGCATCCATCCTGGACATCACCCGGCGCATCCAGCAGCGCAGCCAGCCCTTGCGGCAGGCCTACCTGGCCCGTTTGCAACGCTTGGCCGACCGGCCACCCGGCGCCCAGCGCATGGGCTGCGCCAACGTGGCGCATGCCTTTGCCGCGTTGCCCGCTGACCAGCGTTTTCGGGTGGTGGCCGAGCGGGCACCCAACTTGGCGGTGATCACGGCCTACAAC
>JAYVDE010000398.1:0-27901 GCA_043749575.1 Burkholderiaceae bacterium
CGTGAGTACATGGCCATCGCCTACGACGGTTACCTGGGCGCCCTGCCGCCGCGCTGAAGCCTGCGAGCGCGGGCCCGCGCGGGCGCTAGCCGCCGCGCAGCCGGGTGATCAGGTCGGTGCGGTCTTGCCGGCAGGCCAGGTAGTTGGGGCCCAGGAAGTCTTCGTCGTCCAGGGTCTGCACCCGGAAGTCGACCTGGTCAGGGTAGACCTTGCCCAGCACGTAGCCGCGCGCGCGGAAAAACGCCGCGCTGCGGTGCAGCAGAAAACCGTTCAGGATGTTGACGCGGCCGTACTCGAACTGCACCAAGTCGATGTGCCGCGCCTGCAGCAGGCGGTCGAAACCCAGCAACACCCGTTCTTCCATGCCTTCGACATCGATCTTCAGGAAGTCGATGTGGGCCAGGCCGAGACGGGCTGCTTCGTCTTGCCCGGTCACCACGTTGGCCAGGATCTCGATGCTCGGCAAGGGGTGCGGGTAGTCGGACGTCGTCGACAGCGCGGGCGCATCGGCAAAATGGCGCAGCCGCAGTTGACCGGCTTGGTCCGACAGGCCCACCGCATGGCAGTGGATACGGGGCTCAGTGGCGGTATTGACGCGCAGGCGGTCAAAGGTGGGCGGCGAGATCTCGAACGCGTGCACCTGGGCGCCGCGACAAAGGCGGGCAGCCGCCAAGCTCCAGTCGCCGACATTGGCGCCGGCGTCGACGATCACCTTCGGGTTGAATTCGGACAGCACCTGCAGCACACGCGATTCACCGTTGGTTTCGCTGTTGTAGTCGAGGTTTCCCCAGGCGGCCAGGTAGCGGCGACACAGGCTGGCCAGCTTGCGCAGCACGCGGTGCTGTCGGTGACGCGCGATGAATCGGCTCCCTGGTGAAACGCCGCCGGTCATGCCGCCTGGGCCAGGGCCGGCGCCAGCACCGTGCAGTCACGCACCTGCCAGCCGACGTTGATGCGGGTGACCAGCTTCGTCAGGCCCTTGACGTGCATGGTCCAGGTCGCCAACGCCGCCGCCAATTCACGCCGGTTGTCGTCCGCCAGTGCAAACAGGTGCGCGGTCGGCACCGCCAGGGCATGGTGGTGCGGCGGCGTCAGGGGATCGCGGGCCAGCCAGCCCGGGATGTCATGGCCCAGCACCGCCTCCCGCGGCGCCAGCAAGGCCTCGCGTGAAGCACCGGCTGCGTGTTTGAGGCGCACGAAGGTGGTGAAGTCGCGCCAGAAATCGTCGAAGCCGACGACGCTCTGGTCGACGCCCTGCTCGACCAGCAGGTCGCGCGTGGCGGCCATCGCGCAGTCGCAGATGTCGTCCCACAGAAAGTACGAGGCGATCGCCCGGTAGCGGTACATCAGGTTGTCACCCACCTCGCCCCGGTTGAGCCGCACGAAGTTCTCGTCCAAACTGTAGTGGGCCACACAGGCCTCTGGCGTCGGGAACAACTCGTCCTGGGTCTCGCGCACGAAATCATCGAGGAACTGCCGCACCGCTGGGATGCCGTTCTGCAGCGCGGGCAGCATGCGGTCCCACCAGCGCGAATTGCTGATGCCCATGCTGCGGGTGTAGCGCACCACGTCCTCGAACCAGCCATCGTTCCAGAATACGCTGGACACCAGATGCCACTGCCGGCAGGTGACGTAGTCGTCGAACGGCAGCGTGTCGGTGGCCACCACGATCTCCTCGATGTCGAACACCCGTTCGCCGTCGAAAACACCGTAGTTCTTGGGCAACACCCGGAAGCGCGTGTTGAACTTGAACAGCTCACGCGATTCGACGGATTCCATCTCCGCGCCCTTCAACATCATGGCCTGGAAGTTGTGCATCTGGTGGATGTTGCTGTCGAGCAGGGTGTGCAATCCCTTCAGGTGCGACACCATCGATTCGCCCGGCAGGCCCAGGATCAGGTCGGATGTCGAGCGCAGGCCACGGCCGCGCATGTGTACTTCCAGTGCCTTGTAGGCGTCGAGCTTGATCGAGGTGCGCTTGACCTTGCGCAGCACGTCTTCGTCGAGCGACTGCACCGCCTGGTACAGCACCAACGCGCCGCCCACCTTCTCGACCGACTTGATGATGCGGTCGGCCTTGTTCTTGCCGGTGGTGGCATCGATGAAGGTGGGCCAGCCGTAGTCACGCTGCATCTGGCCGATGTACCCGGAAATCTCGATGTCGCGCTCGAACATGCCGTAGTTCGAGTCGGCGATGCGCAAGGTGCCCATGTTCGGCGAGTGCTGCTTGAGCCGCTTGGCGATGTAGAGGATCTCGTCCTTCATGCGCTGCACGTCGAAGTTGTGCACCTTGGTGTAGTAGCGCGTGCCCTGGACGCAGAACGTGCAGGTGAACGGGCAGCCCCGGTTGGTCTCGATCATCGGCGCGAGGCGGCCGTCGAAGAACGAATCCTGGATGCCGGTGAGCCAGGGCGAAGGGATTTCACCCAGCACCGGATGGCGCGGCACGAGTTCGCGCATTTCGGCGCGCCCGTCGGCGCCCCGCACGACGCTGGACGGCAGGCCCCTGTCGGCCAGCTTGGCGACGGAGCCGCCGCAGTCGATGAAGCTGCGCACGATCTCGTGGGCCAGGAAGTCGCCTTCGCCCAGCACATAGACGTCCAACGCGGGGTGACGCTCGACATAGGCCCGCTGGCGATCGGCTTCGAGTGAGAGGTTGGGCCCGCCCATGACCGTCAGGACGCGCGGGTTGACCTGCTTGGCCAGGCGCACGAAGTAAAGGCTCAAGGCCTCGTTCCACACGTAGTTCGACAGCATCAGGACATCAGGCGGTTCGCGCCGGATGGCGTCCGCCAGCCGGTCCGGGTAGACGAAGAGCCGCGAATCGATCTCGCGGTCGAGGTCTTCCCGGTCCATCACGGCCTTCATGTAGGCGATGCCCAGCGGCATGCAGTCATTGGCCAGGATGCCGGAATAGTCGTAGCGCAAATCACCCAGGTACACCTTCATACACCCTCCTGCCAATGTTCAATGCCAATGTTCAGACCCAGAAGCCGCCGCATGCGGCGGGGTGGCGACCGCTACGCTGCCGTGGCGAAGGCGCTCTGGTTGCTGCGGTACCAGTCGATGGTGCGCACGAGGCCTTCTTCAAGCCCGAACGCGGGCCTCCAGCCCAGCACGCTCCGTGCCTTCGTGGCGTCCAGCGTCTGCTCGCGAATCTCGGACGACGCGATGTTCTGCACCACCGGCTCCAGGTCCGGTCGACCCATCAACCGCAGCAAGGTGTGGGTGAGCGCCAGCATGGTGGGCCGCAATTCCAGCCCGAAGTTAAAGGCCTGGCCGCCGAGTTGTGCATTGCCTGCCAAGGCCTCGGCCAACTGCAGGTAGGCCAGCGCCGCGTCCTCAACATAGAGAAAGTCACGCACGAACTGACCATCGCTGCGGATCAGGAAGCGCTCGTTGCGCAGCGTTGCAAGGATCGCGCCCGGGATCAATCGGCTGGTGTTCAGGTCGCCACCGCCATAGAGGTTGCCGCAGCGGGCGATGGCCGTGCGCAGCCCGAAACTGTGGGCGTACATGCTGGTGATCAGGTCGGTGCAACTCTTGGAGCAGTCATAGGGGAATCGGCCTCGCAAGGGGTGGTCTTCCCGGTAGGGCAGCTGGTCGGAATCACCGTAGGCCTTGTCCGACGAGGCCACCACGACTTGTTCGACCTGGGCCTGGCGTGCCGCTTCGAGCAGCAGCCAGGTGCCGCGCACATTGGCTTCGAGCGTGCCCACCGGATCGATCTTGGCCACCCCCACCAGGGTTTGGGCGCCGAGGTGGAAAACGGTCTTGATGCCGTACTCGGCGAAGCCGCGCCGCAGCAGGCCATCGTCGGTGAGGCCGCCACGCAGGACCGTCACCTTGTCGAGCCAGCCATCGCGCACCAGCAGGCTGCGTGGCAGCGCGTCACGCACCAGGACAACCACGTCGGCGCCCCGCGCGTGCAACGCCGGCACGAGGTGGCTGCCCAACAGCCCGGTGGCGCCTGTGACCAGCACCGGGCGGCCCTGCCAGAGCGGCGCCGATGCTTCAGCCGACATGCTGCACCTCGGCAGTCGGCTTGGTCATGGCTGACAACCAGGGCGGTTGCACCCCCGCGCACAGCCGTTCTAGTTCTTGCTGGTCCTTGCTGGTGTCCATCGACTTCCAGAAGCCCTGGTGCTGGTGCACGAACAACTGACCGCGGCGGGCAAAGTCGGGCAGCACTTCCTGTTCGAGGTTGTTGCCACGCCATTCGAACAGCGCGCGTTTTTCGAAGACAAAAAAGCCGGCGTTGATCCAGTAGTCGCGCACCAGCGGCTTTTCCTCGAAGCGCAGCACCTTCTGCTGCTCGTCGAACACCACCAGGCCGTACTGCGAGCGCAGCGGCACCGTGGTGAGCGTGGCGGCCGCGCCCGACGCCTTGTGCGCGGCCAGCAAGCCGCGAAGGTCGACGTTGCCGAGGCCATCGCCGTAGGTGGCCATGAAGCGGTCACCGACATGGGCGCCGCAGCGGAAGATGCGGTCACCGGTGTCAGCGTCGTCCCCGGTGTCGATGATGTTGACCTTCCAGCCCAGGTCGCGACCCTCGAAGTAGTCGAGCAGCATCTCCTTGCGGTGGCCGGCCGCGAGCACAAAATCGTTGAAGCCCTGGGCCGCATACAAGCGCATCAGGTGGATGAGGATGGGGGTGCCGTTGACCGGCATCATCACCTTGGGCAGGTGCTCGGTGAACGGGTAGGCACGGGTGCCCTTGCCGCCGCAGAGGATCACAACCTTCATGGATTCCATGTGCATTCCAGTGGGAGGGGTTGGCCCGAGGGGCGGTCAGTAGTTGCTGAGCAGCTTGTAGGTCAAGACTGTCTGCAGGGGCTTCAGCACGAAGTCGTCCATGAAGCGCATGACCTGGCTTCGGCGGCCCTCGGGTACAAAAACGATGTCGTCGCTCTGCAGCGGCATGGCGGCCAAGGTCATGTAAGGCGCCGCTTGGCCGTCGGATGTGGTGGACAGGGGGATGGCCTGCAAGAAGCCTTCCGGTGACAGCCGTATCAGCGACACCTCGTGTTCGGCGCCACTGCGCCGCACACCACCGGCGGCGGCCAGCGCTTGCAGGGCGCTGCCCGCGTTGCGCAGCGGGTAGGCGGCGGGGGCGCCGACGTCACCCAGCACATAGACCATCGGTTGGCGCACGTTCTGCATCAGCACGTTGACTTGCGGATTGATCAACCGGCTGCCCAGGCCCTCAGAAATACGCTGCGCCAGTTCGCGTGGCGTCAGGCCGGCGGCGGGCACGTCTTGCAGCAACGGCAGGCTGATGTTGCCGTCGGGCCGGATCGCGACCACCCGCGAGGCCTCGGGAACCCGCCAGACCACGACTTCGAGTTGGTCGCCAGCGACCAGCAGGTATTCCTTCTGGTAGCGCAGCGACGACTGCAGCACAGCAGGGGGTGCCTGGACGGTTGCGGTCTCGATGTAGTTGCCGGCGCAGCCGGCCAAAGCCCACAGGAGAAGGGCCATGCTGCCGGCGCGAACAGCCGTGCTGCTGGAGACGTGATGGCGAAATCGGATCATGCGGGCCTGGGAGGTGTTCTGGGGCGAAGGGGACCGGTGGCCGGAAAGGAGGCGCAAGGCGCGTGGCTTGCCATGCTTCGGGATGTCATGCGTTGTGCCGTGGCGGTTTCACCAGCCACGCCCACGCGCCAAGGTGCCGAAGGTGAGGAACAGGATCTTCAAGTCGAGCCAGAACGACCAGCGGTCGATGTAGTCCATGTCCATCCGCATCCATTGCTGGAACGGAATGCTGGGGTCGTCTTTGAGCTGCCAGAAGCAGGTCAGCCCTGGGGGTACCGTCAGACGCCGGCGCTGCCACCAATCATGACCAACGGCTTCGTGCAGCGGCAGCGGCCGCGGTCCGACCAGCGACATGTCACCCACCATCACGTTGTACAACTGCGGCAATTCGTCGATGTGGAACTTGCGCATCCAGCGGCCCACCGCGGTGATGCGTGGATCATTTTTCATCTTGAAGGCCAGGCCATCGCGCTCGTTGACCAGCGGCTTTGCCGGCTGCGTCGCCGGCGCGTTGACCTGCATCGAGCGGAACTTGACCATTGAGAATTGACGGCCGTGCAGCCCAACCCGGGTCTGGCGAAAGAACACCGGGCCCGACGAGCCCAGGCGCACGGCCAAAGCCAGCAGCGTGAACAGCGGCAGCAACAGCAGCAACGCCGGTGCCGCCACCGCCATGTCAAGCAGGCGCTTGGCCAGCAATTGGTTGTAGTTGGATGGCCCGCGGAAGTGCGTGAGCAGCGGGATGTCGCCGACATGCGAGATGGCACGGCGGTAGTCCAGCACTTCGAACGGGTCGTGCGGCAGCTTCACCGAGATGCCGGCGAACTCGCACATCGCCAGCAAGCGGTGGATCAGGTCGTAGCCGCTGCGCATCGGCAGCGTGATGACCACCTCGTCGACCACACCCGCCACGATGATGCCGCGCAGCGCTTCGATGTTGTCGATCTGCCGGGACGGCAGGGCGTCCAGCAGGGCCGACTGCTGCGCCGTCATCGACGGCATGGACGACTGGTCGCGCGACGGCGTGACCAAGTCGATCACCTCGGCAATGCGGATGCCGTAGTGGGGGTGGTCCAGGATGTCCTGCGCCAGCGCCGCAGCGCGCGCATTGCGCCCGATGATGAGCCAGACGCGGTAGTCGTCGCCCAGCCGCCGCGACCGCCGCAACACCAGTCGCGTGACCAGCCGCCAGGCCACCAGGGTGACCGTGCCGGCGGCCAAGGCCGCGATGGTGGCGATGCCGCTGACCGGCCAGCCCATCGCGCTGGCCACCACGGAGGCCAACCCCATTGAATACAGTGCCGCTTCGGCCAGCGCGCCGAGTTCGGGCTTGATGCGTTCGGTTCGCCAGGGATGGTAGATGCAGAAGCGGTCGGCCAGCACCAGGAAGGCCAGCATGAACCAGACGCCAAACCAACGCAGCGCGGCGTCGGGCGGTTGAAGCCACCACCCCTGCGCAGCGCCACTGGACAAGGTCAGCCAAGTTGCGCCCATGAACACCAGCGCGTCCACCACGCTGGCGGCATGCGCTCCGACCCGCACATTGTGATAAAGCACACCGACCCTCCCCGCCCACTCCAACGACAGCCGTGCAGGCATTGAACTGCCGCCGCATCCGGCTGGTGGTCAGCATTACCCAAGCGGCCGCTCAGGTCAACGCGCATGTTGGGGATCGCGGCGGCGCCGCGCCCGACCGCGCCCTCAGCACCCCCCGCATTCGGGGGGTGCTGAGGGCGCGACGCACGGCATCGGGTGCGGATGCGCACCCATCACAGGCCGCCGCGGTCGATCGTCCGGCGGCTGACCTCACCTGCGGGGTGGTTCAAGGCCGCCACCCGCACTATGGGGTGGGCGCCGCCCAGGCTGGCAGGTACGATGCACCGGCATCACCTGGCTTGCCGTCGTCCGGATCGGTGTGATCGCGGCGGCATCGGTGCAGGCACCAACGGGCTTGTCTGCGCCAGCGCTCAAGAACCAGAGTTGGGAGTCACGCATGAGCAGGTACGGGTTGAGGCGTCGGGTGCTGGTCACGGGTGGTGCGGGGTTCCTGGGGTCACACCTGTGCGAGCGCCTGGTCAATGAGGGCAACGACGTGCTGTGCGTCGACAACTTCTTCACCGGCACCAGCGACAACATCGATGCACTGCGGTCGAATCCACGGTTCGAGTTCATGCGGCACGACATCACGTTCCCGCTGTACGTTGAGGTCGACGAGATCTACAACCTGGCTTGCCCGGCCTCGCCGGTGCACTACCAGTTCGATCCGGTGCAGACCACCAAGGTCAGCGTGCACGGCGCGATCAACATGCTGGGTCTGGCCAAGCGGGTTCGGGCGCGCATCCTGCAAGCCTCCACCAGCGAGGTCTACGGCGACCCTACCGAGCATCCGCAGCGCGAGACCTACTGGGGCAACGTCAACCCGATCGGACCACGCTCTTGCTACGACGAAGGCAAGCGTTGCGCCGAAACCCTGTTCTTCGACTACTGGCGCCAACACAAGCTGAACATCAAGGTCGCGCGCATCTTCAACACCTATGGCCCGCGCATGCACCCCAACGATGGGCGGGTGGTGTCCAACTTCATCGTGCAGGCACTGCGCAACGAGCCGATCACGGTGTACGGGGATGGCTCGCAAACGCGCTCGTTCTGCTATGTGGATGACCTGATCGATGGCCTGATCAAGCTGATGGCCTCGCCCGCCGAGGTCACCGGCCCGATCAACCTCGGCAACCCCAACGAGATGACCATGCTGGCGCTAGCCGAACGCATCATCGCGCTGGCGGGCTCTCACTCGCAGATCGTCTTCCAGCCGCTGCCGATCGACGATCCGACCCAGCGACAGCCCGATATCTCGCGCGCGGCCAGCCAGCTGGGCTGGGCGCCAACGGTCGGCCTGGACAGCGGGCTGCAGCGCGCCATTGCCTATTTCGATCAGTTGCTTTGCCAGTCTGCCGGGCGGCTGGATGCCGGCCCACCCAAGTGAAAGCGGGCGATCCACTCCACCTGGTGCCGCCCTTGGCCATCGGTGATGCCGCGTCGCGGCCTGATGGGCCAGCAGACCGCGAGATGGCCGTGCCTCGGTTGCTGTTGGTCGGGGTGGGGCGCTTCGGCCGCCAACATCTGCAGGAGTGGCAGCAACTGGCCCGCGAGGGCCGTGTCGACTTGGTCGGCCTGGTGGTGGCCGGCACCGACAGCGCGGCAGCGCTGGCAGCACTGACCGGCCTGCCTGTGCATGTCGGCCTGAGCCCGGCGCTGCTGGATGGGGTGGACGCCGTCGACATCGCCAGCCCCGCAGCCAGCCACGAGGCGCTGGTGGCGCTGTGCCTGCCGCATTGCCATGTGCTGGTCGAAAAACCCTTGTGCGACCGCGTGGCCAACGCCGAATCATTGCTGGCCCTGGCAGATCGACATGGCAAAGTGCTGGCGGCGGGGCATCTCTACCACCAGCACCCGCTGTCAGCGTGGCTGCAAGAACAGGCCGCCAGCTTCGCCGGCACGCTGCACACCCTGGTCATCACGATGAGCAATCCCTGGGAGCCCCGGGTCGCTGCGCTCGACCCGCTGGCCGAGTGGGTGCATGGTTTCGACCTGCTTCAATTGTGCGCACCTGGGCCGGTAGCGGCCTGCAGCGCATGGCGCGAAGCCGACGGTGCCGTCGTGCACGTCAGTGTGGCCATGGTCAGTGGCGCGCGTGCGGTGCTGCGCCTGGGCTGGTGTGGTCATGAGCGCGTGCGGCGCGTGGAACTGGCCAACGCCGACGTGCACGTCACCGCCTCATTTGACGACGAGTTGCTGACCATCCGGCACCGCAACAGCATCGCCAAACGGTGGCTCGACGCGCCGGCCAAGCCATTGCGGGCCCAGTTGTGCCGCTTCCTCGACGTGCTGGCCGGCCGCGCCGCGATGCTGCCGACCGCCGCCCAGATATTGGGCAGCCTGGCCCTGGTGGAGCGCGCCCGGCTGGCGCTGCAGCCCCCGGTGCGTCCGGCTGGGCGGGCGCGACCCGATCGACCTCGGGTGGCGGTCTTGGGCGGCGGCGTGTTCGGCGCCACTTGCGCGGTCTAACTGGGCGCCAGTTGCGAGGTGAGCTTGATCGAGCGGCACCCGGCGTTGCTGCAGGAGGCGTCGTGGATCAACCAGTGGCGTCACCATTCCGGTTTCCACTACCCACGCAGCATCGAGACCATCCGCGAAGTGCAGCAATGCAAAGCCGACTTCGAGTCGATCTACGAAGGCGTGATCGTTCGCGACGTCGAGGCCTACTACGCCGTTTCGGCGTTTGGCGACGAGATCACGCCGCAACGCTACCTGGCCACCTGCCGTGCCAACGACCTGCGTTTTCACGAGGTCAGCCCACCCGCCGACATCGTCTACCCCGACCGTGTCTCGGTGTGCATCCGCACCGACGAGGCGGTGGTCGAGTTCGGCCGCCTGTCGCGGCAACTGGTGGCCTCGCTGCAGGGCCAGCCGCACGTGGCCATGCGGCTGGGCTGCGAGGCGGTGGGTGGGCGCCTGCTGCCCGATGGCCGCAAGGCCCTGATGCTGGCGTGCGGCAACGCGCCGCCGCAGGAGCAGGTGTTCGACTTCGTGGTCAACGCCACCTATGCCAACCGCAACCGGGTGTCGAACTGGTTCGGATTTGAACAACGCCCCTTGCGCTTCGACTTGATGGAGATGTCGGTCGTCGAGATCCCCGGTGCGCGTCGATTCATGATGACCATCATCGACGGCCCGTTCACCAGCCTGACCAGCGTCGGCGAGGGCGACTTGTTCATGCTTTCGCACATCCACCAGTCGGTGCTGGCCAGCCAGGTCAGCGCCGATGGCCTGCCGCCGGCTTGGCCGCAGCACTCGGCCAATCGCGAGGGGCTGCTGCGCCATGGCCTGCGCTACCTGCCCATGCTGCAGCACGCCCGGCATGTGCAGTCCCGCGTGGGGGTACGCACCGTCGAGGCCTTCACCGACGACTTCGATGGCCGACCCACCGTGGTCACGCCGCATGGGTTCGGCTGCTGGTCAGTGCTGGGTGGCAAGATCGTCACGGTGGTCAGCAACGCACGCTACCTGGCCAGCGAAATTGCCCGGCAGAGCCAGCGCTTGCGCGGCTGAGCGGCTGAGCGGCTGAGCGGCTGAGCGGCCGTATTCGCCGGGCGACCGGCGCGGCACCGTTGCAAACTTCTTGACCTGCGCCGATGATGCACTTCCGACATCGGTCAGTCGCCAAGCCCCCGCAAGTGGGTGGGTTGACGCCAGGCACAAATTGGCTGCAAATCCTTTGCTTGATGATTTGTCGCGTCTGTCGCGTTTCTCGATCATGTCTTCGGCCATTGATGTTGGTTTGTCAATTCGGCTGATAGGTCATTTTGGAAGGTTCCACCATGTTCCGCAGAATTGCAGTGATCGCCACCGTGCTGTGTGTCGGCGTCGCGGCGCACGCCACGGTCTACGATTTCGGCCCACATGATGGCGCCGAGGCCTCATTCGCGATTCCTGGCGCCGGCTATGTTCCGCCCGGCGCGTTCCAGGATGCGTACACGTTTGACTTGCTGGCCTCGGTGACGCTGACCAGCACGGTCAGCGCGCTGACGCAGACCGGGATCCTCGGCTTGACAGGGGGCAACTACTTCATCTATGCAGCCGGTGCCAACAACAGCTTCGGCGATCTTGATGATTTCACGGTGGCCCAGACCAGCCACGCGTTTGATGGCACCACCGGTCAAACGCCCCACAGTGTGGTGTTGGGTGCAGGCAAGTACGCCTACATCATCAACGGCACGGCCACGGACTTCGGCGCGTATTACGCGCTTGTCTCGTCGGTGTCGGCGGTGCCTGAGCCCGAAACGCTGGGCCTGATGCTGGCCGGTGTCGGCCTGCTGGGATTTCTCGCCAAACGCAGAGCCTATTGACCGCTGCTGGCCGCCGCCAACGGCGGGTTGGGCCGACGGGTGCCGCTGGTGCTCATTTGATCGTCAGGCGGTTGAACCAGCGCGCGGGGTGCGATGTCATCGCGCAGTGCCGGTCGGTAGGGCGGTGTGCCCGGCTGATCGGGCGGCGCGCTGATGCGGTTCAGGCCCACCGCCTGCGGGCGTCCTTCGAGGCCCCCGTTCGGTCAGCTTGAGCTGAAAGTACACGCCATGCCACAGCTTGGCGCCAAACTCGGTCGGCGTCTTGAACATGAACAGCAGCGTGTGTTTCAGCCAAGCCAGGTCGGTGGAGCCGGGGGCCACACTCACCATGCCGGGCTGCGGGTAGGGGTGTAGGCCACGTGGCGGAACACCTCGGGGGCGCTCTCAACGCACTTGAACTCCTTCATCGACAGGAAGAAGTGCTTGAAGGGCGCCTGCGCTAGCGTCAGCACGAAGGCAGTGCGGCCGTCGGCCGCGGGCGTGAAGGCTACGGTGCCCGGCAGGGTACGGTCACCATCGCGGCTGTGCAGCACCACCTGCCGGGTGCCGGCCAGGTCCCAGGCGCGCGCCGGCGGCGCCAACAGCACGACCACCGCGGTGCCGATCCCCAGCCGGGCTGGCCAAGCCATCCAGGTCGGGCGTCGTTGCGGCAAGCGGCTGCGCATGAAAAATATCCATCGACTGGACCGGGCCGGCCATCGTCGCACAGCCCCATCCGGCAGGGCGCCGCTCAGCCCGGCCGGTGGCGCGCCGCCCGGGCGGACAGCGCGCCGGGAAAGTACAGCGCCGTCAGGCTCTTGCTGTGCACCGGCGAGGAGAGGCCTGTTTTCACCGGCCCGTTGCCATGGCGGCGCCAGTCGCGGACCCAGAAGATGTCATCGGCCACGTCCATCAGGCCCAGGGCCTCGCGGTCGCCGACCAACACGCCCTGCACCCGCAGACCCAGGAGGTCGCGGGCCTCGTCCAGCCGCGCCAGCGTCTGCGGCGTGCAGCCGAATTCACCGTCGCTGACGATCAACAGGTCGGCGCTGGCCCAGCCCGCCTGGTGCAGCCGCTCGATCACCCGTTCGATCGGGCCTTGCACGTCGGTGCCGCCGTCGAAACCCTGGCCCATCAGGTCGAGCAGCGCCGCCAGGCCGCCCGGGCCCGACAACTCGCGCTCGATGATCTCGTCGGGCCCGCCAAAGGCGATCAGCCGGCAGCCGCGCCGTTCCTGGTGCGCCGTGCGCAGCGCCTGCAGCACCACCGCCTTGGCCAGCGTTTCGGGGCCGCCGCGCATCGAGCCCGAGGTGTCCAGGCAGATCAGGATCGGGCCGCGCTCCAGCGCCTCGGGCCGCGGCGGCACGGGGTCGTGACGCGGCGGCGCGCTGGGGTCGGGCCGCAGATCGATCAGCACCGCTTCGCTGTCGTAGGTCAGCAGCCGGGCCTCGGCGCGGCGCGCCCGCCACAGCTTTTTCAGCACCGGGTGCAGCAGCATCACGGCCTCGCTGCCCAGCATGCCTTCGATGCGGTCGGATTGGCGGATGCCGCGCAGCTCGCCCGGCGCGTCGGGCAGGCGCGTCTCTACCGCCTTGAGGCCCAGCAGTCGCTGCTGCTTTGCGGTCTCGCGCGGCTGCGGCGGCAGGGCCAGCGGCCGGGCGACGCGTTCGGCGCGGCCCAGCCGGCGGATCAGGGCGACCAGGTCGGGTAGGGTCTTCAAGGTTTCGCTGATGCGCTGCGCCTCGGCCCATTCGCGGCGGCTGAGCTGGCCGCGCAGCTCGTCCCAGCGCAGCGATGGGCCGTCGCCCAGGCCTTGCAACAGCGCCTGCAGCGTGGCCCAGTCGGCCTTGAGCAGCGCCCAGGCGTCGATGAACTCCTGCGCCACCTGGCGGATGGCCTGGCCGCGGCTCAGCCGGGGTTGCAGGTCGACCAGCCGGTCGAGGTGCCACAGCAGCGTGCGCAACAGCTGCTCGGTCAAGGCCCCGGCGCCCTGGCAGGCCGCAGCCAAGCCCAGCCTGGCGGCCGCGTCGCGCAGCGCCGCGCTGGCTGGCGCATCGCCGAAGTCGGCATCGGCCGGCGGCAGCCTGCCCTGCAGCAGCGCGGCCTGCCAGCGCTGCAGGTCGCTCAGGCGCTGCGTTGTCGGGTCGTGCGGGCCGCTGCCATGGCCGTCAGCCGTGCCACCTTGCTCAGCCACGCCCGCCGCGCCCGCCAGGCCAGTGCTGCAGGTCAGGCCAGGCAGCCACAGCGAGCGCGGCAATCCGGCCAAGCGGTCGTAAGGCGCATCCCATGGCAGCGCGGCCATCACCGGTGTTGCGGTTCAGCCGGCGCCGGGCCGCCCCAAGGCGGCTGACGCCCCCTCGGGGGGCAGGAGCGCAGCGACGTGGGGGCTGGCATCTCAGCCGGCGCCGGGCCGCCCCAAGGCGGCTGACGCCCCCTCGGGGGGGCAGGAGCGCAGCGACGTGGGGGCTGGCATCTCAGCCGCCACGGGGCTGCCGCGGGCGCTTGGCAAAGCGCCGGGAGAGGCCGGCATGTCAGGTGTCCGACCAGGCCAGCGGTGCTGGCGGCACCGCGGGCAGCGCGGCGTCGACCGGCTGGACGGCAAAGCCCCGGGCGGTGGTCGTCAGCCGGGCTTGCAGACCGGCCAGCCGGGCCAGTGTGTCGCCGTGCGCGGCCAGCCAGCCGGCGACCAGTGTCGGCGGCAGCCACAGCCGCTGGGCGCACTGCGCGGCCAGGCTGTCGTGGGCCGCCTGCACCTGGCCGGCGGTGGCCGCGGCGCGCGCGGCCACCGCCGCCACCTGGGCCTGGCGCGCGGCGATGTGCAGCGGGCTGAAGCGGCGCCGCGTGCGGTCTTCCAGCGTCGCCGACAGCAGGCGGTCCAGGCCTTGCGGTGAGTCCTGGCCCGCCAAGCTGCGTGCCAGCGCCAACTTGCCGGCACGGTCATCGAGGCCTTCTGCGTCGGCCGGCAGGCGTTGCTCGAGATCCAGTTGTTTCTCGACCGCGCTGACAGCGTGACCCAGCCAGGTCAGTGGCTGGGCCACCGCCTGCAGCAAGGTCTGGCTGACCCAGTCGGCCAGTTGCGGCACGGTCTCGGCGTCGGCGCTGGCGACGTAGGGCACCAGCCACAGGTCGAGCGGCGCCAGCGTGGACCGGCCCTCGGTGGCTGCGGCGCAGCGCATCAAAGCCACCAGCTGGCGCCAGCGCCGGTCAGACACCGTCGAGCCCAGGCGGGCCAGCTCGGCGCGCAGTGCGGTCAGGGCGGCCAGCGTGTCATCGCCCAAGGCAACGGCGGCGGCCGCAGCCCGCACCGCGCCGCGCACTTGGGCGGTGATGGGCGCGGGGGCATCGGCGGCTGGCAACGCCGCTGCCGCTGCCGGGTCGGCCAGCTGCAGCAGCGCGGCAAAGGCCGCATCGCCGACCGGCGCCACCGGCACGCGCAGCAGGAAGCGGTCGTGGAAGGCCAGCAGCGAATCGTCGGCCGGCGGCTCGTTGCTGGCGCCGATCACGCTGACCAGCGGCGTGCTCAAGCGCGCGCGGCCGTTGTCGAACTCGCGTTCGTTGAGCAGGGTCAGCAGCGCGTTGAGGATCGCCGAGTTGGCCTTGAACACCTCGTCGAGGAAGGCGATGCCGGCGGTCGGCAAGTAGCCGTCGATCAGGCGTTCGTAGCGGTCGTCCTCCAGCGCCTTCAGCGACAGCGGGCCAAACAACTCTTCGGGCGTGGAGAAGCGGGTCAGCAGGCGCTCGAAGTAGCGTGCGCCGTCGAAGCAACGGTGCAGCCGGCGCGCCAGCTCGCTCTTGGCCGTGCCGGGCGGGCCCAGCAGCAGCACATGTTCACCGGCCAGCGCGGCCAGCAACAACAGCCGGGCGGCGGTGTCGCGTTCGAGCAGGCCGCGCTGCAGCGTGTGCAGCAGCCAAGGCAGGCGCTGGCGCAGGGCCGACAGGGCGGCTGCGCCGGGCGACGTAGACGGGCAGTGGGGCTCAACATGAGCGTCGATTGTGGCGTCGCGTGCTGCGCCGCGCTGGGGCCCGTCGGGTCGGCGCAGTCGGTGCAGTCGGTGCAGTCAGTGGCGGCGCGGTGGCGGCTTTCGCCGCGTGGCCCGCTGACAAAACTCCGCCCCGACCACCCGGTTGTTTGACCTTAATCAGTGCGGAAATCAGAATAAAGTGGCCACTCCACCGCAGGTCGGGGCGGGCTGCCTGGAGCACTGCTGAGGCCGCCGGCATGGCGAGCCAACAGCAACAAGGATTTGTATGGACCTGCTTGAATCGCTCTTTGCACGCGGCGGCCTGCTGCCCCACAGCGTCTGTCTCAGTGCATCGCCGGGGCTGCTATGGACCATGGTCGGCGCCGATGTGGTGATCGCTTCGGCCTACTTTTCGATCCCCTTGGCGATCGCCAGCTTTTTGCGCCGGCGCGGCGCGATGCCCAACCGCTGGATGGTGGCGCTGTTCTCGGGCTTCATCCTGGCTTGTGGCACCACCCATGTGATGGACGTCTGGACGGTCTGGCGGCCCGACTACGCGCTGCTGGTGTTCAGCAAGCTGCTGACTGCCGGCCTCTCGCTGGTCACCGCGGCGCTGTTGTGGCCGCTGATCCCGCGCGCGCTGAAGATCCCGTCGGTCAGCGAGCTGCAGGTCGCCGTGAACTCGCTGCGGGCCGAGGTCGGCCGCCGCAAGACCGCCGAGCAGCACCTCGCCGAGATCGAGCAGAACCTGGCGGTCACGCTGGCCAGCATCGAGGCGGGTTTCATCGCCACCGATGCCGAGGGCCATGTCACCCGCATGAACGCGGTGGCCGAGCAGGTGACCGGCTGGACCCAGTCCGAGGCGCGGGGGCAGCACCTGTGGACCGTGTTTGCCCGCGAGAACCGGCCCGCCGCCCTCGGCCAGCGCAACCCGCTGGACTTGCTGCTGGAGGCCGGCATCACCGTGGACCAGCCGCAATCGGTGACGGTGATCGCCCGCGGCGGGCAGTGCACGCCGTTGGAAGTTCGTGCCGCACTGACCCGTGCCGACGACGACACGGTGCGGGGCCTGGCGATGGTGTTCCGCGACATGACGCGCATCAATCGCGCCGAATTCGAGCGCCACCGCCTGGCGGCGATCGTCGAATCGTCGTTCGACGCCATCCTCGGCAAGGCACTCGACGGCCGCATCACCAGTTGGAACGCCACGGCCACCGCGATGTTCGGCTACAGCGTCGAGCAGGCGGTCGGCGCATCGGTGCAGATGCTGATTCCGCCCGAGCACAAGGCCGAGGAGGCCCGCCTGCTGGCCGACCTGGCGCAAGGCCGGCACGTCGTGCCGTTCGACAGCGTGCGACTCACCCGTGACGGCCGCCGCCTGGCGGTGTCGATCACGATCTCGCCGATCCATGATGCGAGCGGGCACATCGTCGGCGCGTCCAAGACCATGCGGGACATCACCGACCAGCAACTGGCCCAGCAAGCCCGGCTGAAGGCCGACCGGCTGGAGGCCGAGAACCGGCAGATCCTGGCGGCGACCCGGCTGAAGAACCAGTTTCTCGCCAACATGTCGCACGAATTGCGCACGCCCTTGAACGCGATCATCGGCTTCGCCGAGTTGCTGCACGCCGACAAAGTGCCCACCAGCTCGCCCAAGCACCGGCAGTTCCTGGCGCACATCGGCAGCAGCGGCCACCACCTGCTGCGCCTGATCAACGATTTGCTCGACCTGTCCAAGGTCGAGTCGGGCAAGTTCGTCTTTTGCCCTGAGCCGGTCGACTTGGGGCCCCTGGTGGGCGATGTCTTCGAGGTGCTCGACGGCCTGGTCATGCGCAAGCAGCTGCGGCTGGTGGTCGACATCGACCCGGCATTGACCGACCTGGTGCTCGACCCGGCGCGCTTCAAACAGGTGCTCTACAACTACCTGTCGAACGCCATCAAGTTCACGCCCGAGCAAGGCCTGGTGACCCTGCGCGCCCGCGAGGCCGGGCCGCGGGCCTTCCGCCTGGAGGTCGAGGACACCGGCATCGGCATTGCCGCCGCCGACCTGGCCCGCCTGTTCGTCGAATTCCAGCAGCTCGATGACAGCTACAGCAAGCTGCACCAGGGCACCGGCCTGGGCCTGGCGTTGACCCGCCGCTTGGTGCAGGCCCAGGGCGGCAGCGTGGGCGTGCGCAGCACACCTGGCGTGGGCAGCGTGTTCTACCTTGAGATGCCGCGTGCCCCCGCCGCAGCCGCCAGCCTGGCGCCAGCCGCCGCTGGCAACCCGCGTCGTTTGCTGGTGATCCAGCACGACCCGGCGCTGCAGGCCCAGTTGCGGCAGGGCTTGCAGGCGGCCGGCTTCGACATCGACCTCGCCACCAGCGGCCAGCAGGCGGTGGCACAGGCCCGCGAACAGGCCTATGACGCGCTCACGCTCGACCTGCAGCTGCCCGACCTGCCGGGCCTGAGTGCCCTGGCCGGCATCCGTGCCGAGGGCGCCAGCCGCGCATCGCCGGTGCTCGCGCTGACCCTGCCCGTCGCCGCCCGCCAGTCGGTCAGCTTCGCCATCGCCGACCTGCTGGGCAAGCCGATCCGCATCGCCGAGGTGGTGTCGGCGATGGCTGCGCTGCGCCCACAACCGGGGCGCCGTACCCGGGTGATGGTGGTCGACGACGACCGGCTCGCGCTCGATCTGATGGCGGCCACCTTGCGCGGCCTGGAGATCGACGTGATCTGCGTCAACGGCGGCCAGCAGGCCTTGCGCGAGATCGACCAGCACCAGCCCGACGCGGTCATCCTCGACTTGATGATGCCGGGCTTCGACGGCTTTGCCACGCTCGATGCGCTGCGCCAACGCACGCCCTGGCAGCACCTGCCGGTGTTCATCTGGTCCAGCATGGTGCTCACCGACGAGGAGGTGGCCACGCTCACCCGCTCGGCCCAGGCGATCATCAGCAAGGGCGGCGGTGCGCTGGCACAGGTGCTCGATGGCCTGCGCCAAGGGCAGTCGGCGCCACCGCCACCGCAGCTTGCGCCGGCCGAAAACGGGCAGGCAACATGAGGCCGCCGTGCCGGCCACGCTGCGCCGCAGCGGCGCATTGGGGTGGGGGCCGTCGATGACCGCGCCGCGCGACCCGGTGGCGCTGGCGCCGCCGCCCGCAGGCGCGATGCCCCAGGTGCTGGTGGTTGACGACAACCCGATCAACCTGGAGCTGGCGGGCTACGTGCTCGCGGCTGACGGCTGGGAGGTGGTCACCGCTGGCGATGCCCTGGAGGCGCTGCGTTGCCTTGAGGCCAGCCACCCCGACCTGATCCTGATGGACATCCAGCTGCCCGGCATGGACGGGCTGGCGCTGACGCGCCAGATCAAGGCCGACCCAGCGACCCGGCACATCACCGTGGTGGCTTTCACCGCCTATGCGATGAAGGGCGACGAGGAAATCATGCGTGCTGCCGGCTGCGACGGCTACCTGGCCAAGCCGATCGACGTCAGCCGTTTTGCCACGCAGGTGCGCGACCTGCTGGTCGGCCTGGGCCCGCGCTGAGGCCTTGCCGATCGGGCCCTTGCGGGTCGGCGGCGTGGCGGTCAAAGGCGCTGAATCATCGTGCCGGCGGCAGCTGAGCTGGCGCTAGGGCCGCGGCACGCCGCCGATCGTGCTGGCAAGCCGTCTGCTGTGGCGCCGCAACCTATGCAATGGACTGCCTATCGCGCGGTCTTGGCCCAGCGGCAAGAATCGCGCGCCACCGCCGCCCGGGCGGTCGGGCGGTCGGGCGGTCGAAACTTGGCCCGCACCGCCCCGACACCACCCCGTTTCCAGACCCTACCACCTGCCTTGCCCGTTTGATGGATGCGTTTTCTCAGAGTGTCAGCCTGGCGCTGCACCTCGTCAGCCAGGCCGATGCCAGCTTGTGGCAGATCGTGTCCTTGTCGCTGCGGGTCAGCGGCAGCGCGGTATTGCTGGGCGCGGCCGCTGGCCTGCTGTTGGGCGCCTGGCTGGCGGTGGCGCGTTTCCCTGGCCACGCCGTGGCGGTGGGCGCGTTGAACACGCTGCTGGCGCTGCCGTCGGTGGTGGTCGGGCTGATCGTCTACCTGCTGTTGTCGCGCTCGGGGCCACTGGGTGGCTGGGGCTTGTTGTTCACGCCCACCGCGATGGTCATCGCCCAGAGCATCCTGGTGGTGCCGCTGATTGCCGCGCTGTCGCGCCAGTTGGTGGCCGACGCGCTGCGCGAGGGCGGCGACGAGCTGCAAGCAATGGGCGCCGGCCGGCTGTTGTCGGCGCTGCTGCTGCTGGCGCACCAGCGGCTGGCGGTGCTGACGGTGCTGCTCACCGCCTTCGGCCGCGCGGTGGCCGAGGTCGGCGTGGTGATGATCGTCGGCGGCAACATCGACGGCTTCACCCGGGTGATGACCACCGCCATCGCGCTCGAGACCAGCAAGGGTGACCTGCCGCTGGCGCTGGCGCTGGGCGGGGTGCTGCTGGGCGTGGTGGCGCTGGTCAACCTGGCACTGGGGCTGTTGCAGCGGCGCTCGGCCAGCGCCGCGCTGCCGCTGGCGGGCCCGGCGGGCGGGCGGGTCGGATGAGCGCACGCCTGCCGTCGCTGCCGGGTCTGCGTGCCGAACTCGCGACCCCTCTGGCGATCCCGCTGTCGACCGCACAACCGACCGATCAACCGAACGATCCGCTGATCGGCTTGCAGTGTGCGTCGGTGTACTTTGGCACCCAGCTGGCGCTGCACGAGCTCACGTTGCAAGTCCACCGGGGTGACCGCATCGCGCTGGTCGGCGCCAACGGCTCGGGCAAGACCACGCTGTTGCGGGTGCTCAACGGCCTGCTGCCGCCCACCACCGGCCAGCGTGTGCTGCACGCGCCGATGGCCGTGGCCGCCACGGCCGGGCGGCGCCAGCCGGTGACGGCGATGCTGTTCCAGCGGCCGTTCCTGCTGCACTTCAGCGTGCGGCGCAACCTGCAGCTGGCCTTGTGGCTGGCGGGCGTGCCCAAGGCCGAACGCGCTGATCGGCTGCATGAGGCGCTGGCCCGCGTCGGTCTGCAGGCCCTGGCCGCGCGGCCGGCCAGGGCCTTGTCGGGCGGTCAGCAGCAGCGCCTGGCGCTGGCGCGCGCCTGGGCGGTGCGGCCTGACATCCTGTTCCTGGACGAGCCCACGGCCAGCCTCGACCCGTCGGCCAGGCGCGAGGTCGAGACCTTGATCGACGAGTTCGGCCAGGCCGGCATGGCGCTGGTGATGAGCACCCACAACCTGGGCCAGGCCAAGCGGCTGACCCGCCGGGTGCTGTTTCTCGACACCGGCCGCCTGATGGCCGACCTGCCGGTGGACGACTTTTTCCGCCGCAACGACTTGCCGCCCGTGGCGGCGCAATTCCTCAAAGGAGAACTGCCATGGGCCTGAACAAACGCGGCGCGCTGCGCCGGTCGATGTCCGCGGTGCTGACCACGCTGACCGTGTCGGGCGGCGTGATGACGGGCGGCTTGCTGGCGGCCAGCAGCGCGGCCGCGCAAGGCCAGTTCATCGTCATGGCCTCGACCACATCGACCGAGCAGTCGGGCCTGTTCGGCCACCTGTTGCCGGCCTTCAAAGCCGCCACCGGCACCGAGGTGCGGGTGGTCGCGCTGGGCACCGGCCAGGCGCTGGACATGGGCCGCCGGGGCGACGCCGACATCGTCTTCGTGCACGACCAGGCGGCCGAGCAGCGGTTCGTCGCCGACGGCTGGGGCCTCAAGCGCCTGCCGGTCATGTACAACGATTTTGTGTTGATCGGCCCCACCGCCGACCCGGCCAAGCTGCGCGGCAAAAATATCACCGCCGCGCTGCAGAAGCTGGCCTCAGCCGCCACCACGCCCGCGGCCGCCTTTGTCTCGCGCGGCGACAAGAGCGGCACCCATGCCGCCGAGTTGCGCTACTGGCAAGCCGCCGGCACCGACATCGCCACCACCAAGCCGGCCGGCTACAAAGCATGCGGCTGCGGCATGGGCCCGGCGCTGAACATCGCCGCGTCCATCGGCGCCTATGTGCTGGCCGACCGCGGCAGCTGGCTGAACTTCAAGAACCGCGCCGATCTGGTCATCCTGGTCGAAGGCGATACGCGTTTGTTCAATCAATATGGCGTGATGGTCGTCAACCCGGCCAAGCACCCGCACGTGAAGGCCGCGCTGGCCCAGGGCTTTGCCGACTGGGTGGTGTCGCCGCCCGGCCAGGCCGTGATCGCCGGCTACAAGATCGGCGGCGAACAGCTGTTCTTCCCGAACGCCGGCCCGTAGCCAAAACAGTGCTGACGGCCTGCCGGCTGCGCGCTGGCTGCAAGTGATTCTCAGCCCGCAGCGCCTCGCGTCTCAGCGCTGCGCCGGCCAAGTCGCGCATCAAGGTGTTCGACTTCCACCACAGCGGGCGCAAGCTGCCCTACACCTGCACCCAGTGCCACGAGGCCTTACGAGAAGAAGAAAGTCCTCGCCGACAACCCGGTCACCGGCCAGGGCCTGCCGACCTACGGCACGCAGGTGTTGATGAGCGTCATCAACGAAGTGGGCGCGCTGCCCACGCGCAAGCACCGCGACAGCCAGTTCGAAGGCGCCCAGTGGGCATCCCGGTCAAGACCGACCCGCTGGTGGCCGAAGGCAAACCCGAGCTGGTGATGGCGTTCCAGGACGCCACCGCGGCGTTCGATTCGGCCGGTGTCTGCGTCTTCACCACCTTCGCCTGGGGCCTGGCCGACCTGCAGCCGCAACTCGCCGCGGCCTGCGGCGACGAGTTCACGCTGGAGAACTTGGCGCTGATCGGCGAGCGGGTGTGGAACATGGCGCGCGACTTCAACAACCGCGCCGGCTTCACCGAGAAAGACGACAGCCTGCCGCCGCGCCTGCTGAACGAGGCCGTCAAGTCCGGCCCGGCCAAGGGCCTGGTCAGCAAGCTGCCCGAGATGCTGCCCAAGTATTACGCGGTGCGGGGCTGGGATTCGGGCGGCCGCCTGATGACCGAGACGCAGGCCAAGCTGGGCTTTTAGCACCGCCGCGGCGCTTGACTGAGCCACAGGGCGGTTTTCGGACCGCCTTGTCGTTTGTTATCTGTCCGCCATCCGCTATCCGCTATCCGCTATCCGCTATCCGCTATCCGCTATCCGCTATCCGCTATCCGCTATCCGCTATCCGTCATCCGTCGTCCGTCGTCCGTCATTTGTGACTTGGAAAGAAAAGCGCCATGAAGCACGTGATCCTGGGCGCCGGCCCTGCCGGTGTGATCGCCGCCGAAATCCTCCGCAAGCACCGCGCCGCTGACGAGATCGTCGTCATCGGCGACGAGCCCGAGGCGCCTTATTCACGCATGGCCATCTGCTGGAAGACGGCAGCCGCGAGCCCTTCGACAAGCTGCTGATCGCCACCGGCTCAAGCCCGGCCACGCCGCCTATCCCCGGCATCGACGGCCCCGGCGTGCACCCTTGCTGGACGCTGGCCGATGCACGCAAGATCATGGCGCTGGCGCAGCCCGGAGCGCGGGTGCTGCAGATGGGCGCCGGTTTCATCGGCTGCATCATCATGGAAGCGCTGGCGGCGCGCGGCGTCCAGCTCAGCGTGGTCGAGATGGGCGACCGCATGGTGCCGCGGATGATGGGCCCCACCGCCGGCGGCATGATCAAAAGCTGGTGCGAGAAGCAGGGTGTGGCGGTCTACACCGGCGCCCGGGTCGAGGCGATCGAGCGCACGGCGGGGGCCGCGGCGCCGACGACGGTGCGGCTGTCCACCGGCCAGTGCCTGGAGGCCGATCTGGTGATCAGCGCCACCGGCGTCAAGCCGAACATCGGCTTTCTCGAAGACTCGGGCATCTTGTGCCTGATCGGCGTGTTGACCGATGAGCACCTGCAGACCAACGTGCCGGGCATCTACGCCGCGGGTGATTGCGCCGAGGCCTTCGACAAGGTCAGCGGGCGCACCATCGTCAGCGCGATCCAGCCCAACGCCGCCGAACAAGCCCGCGTGGCGGCGCTGAACATGGCCGGCCAGGTCACCGAGTTGAAGGGCGTGACCCAGATCAACGTGCTCGACACGCTGGGCATGGTCTCGGCCAGCTTCGGCCAGTGGGACGGTGTGCCCGGCGGCGAGCAGGTCGAGCTGGTCGACCGCGCGGGCTTGGGTGGCATGGGCAAGCTGCTGAGCCTGCAGTTCAGCGGCGACAAGCTAGTGGGCTGCAACGCCATCGGCTGGACCGAGCATGTCGGCGTGATGCGCGGCCTGGTCGAGGGCGAGGTGCGCTTGTCCGCCGACTGGAAGCAGCGGCTGATGCAAGACCCCACGCTGCTGATGCAGGCCTACCTGGCCAACGCCCAGGGGCAGCAAGACATGGCGCATGTCAGGGCCTGAGCATGAGCCTGCGGTCTCGGTTACAAAGCGGCCCATGAAGATCACGTTCAAGCTCTACGCCAGCCCGGGCGACTACCTGCCGGCCGGCACACGCCACAACCGGGTCGAGCTCGAGCTGCCGCCCGATGCGAGCATCGTGCAGATCATCGAGCCCTACGGCATGCCGCCCAAGCTGGTGCACCTGGTGCTGGTCAACGGCGTTTTCATCCCACCCGAGCAGCGTGCCGCGCGCACGCTGCTCGAGGGCGACGTGCTGGCGATCTGGCCGCCGATCGCCGGTGGCTGAGCGCTTGAATCGACATGCAATCCCGCTACGAGGCTGAGTTCCACCGCGAACAGGGTTTTGGCGAGGCCGACTGGCTGCGCTGCCTGCCGGGTGCCGTGCGCGATGCGGCGGTCGACCTGGCCACACCGGGTCAGGCCCGGGTGGCGGTGGGCAGCGGCGCGTTGACGCTGCGCTGGCAGGTGCTGCCACCGCGCCAGATCGGGCTGGTGGGTTTCATGCGGCTGGCGGTGCATTTCCGCTTCGACGGCGTTGCCGACGACGAGCGCCAGGCCTTCATGAAGTACTTCGACCTCTACACCCAGCGCGGCGGCGGTTGAGCCGGTAGGTCGCTGGGCTCAGCCCTCGGCCACCGGCAGCCCGTCGTGGCGCCAGCCCAGCAGCTCGGCCAGGCGGATCACCACCCACAGCGCCTCGGCGGGGTTGAAGCCTGATTCGGCGCTGGCCAGCCCGGCCTGGGTGCGCGCCAGGATCTCGTCTTCCTCCACACCTTGCTCGTGGTGCACGGCCTGGCTGGGCTCGACCAGCATCTGCGCCATGTCCTCGCACAGCTCATAGCGGGCGCGAAAGGCGTCACGCGACACCGTCAGCCGGCGCCGCGCATCGCGGTAGACCGCCTCGAAGGACGGCGGGATGTGGATCTGGTCTTCATCGGACATGACCCGGTTGTACCCCAGGCCGCCGGGTCGCCGCTCAACGGTCGTTGGCGCTGTCGTCGTTCGCGCTGTCGTCGGCGCTGTCGTCGTTCGCGCTGGCGATGTCGCGCGGCCAGAACTGCTCGCCCTCGGCCAGCGGAGCCGTGCGGTAGCTGGCCGGTGTGCGGCTCAACTTGATCGGCGAGCCAATGCCGCGGTAGCCGGGCAACTCGACCAGCATGCCGCGGTGGCGCGTGTGCGGGTGCTGCAATGCGGCCGGCACCGTCAGCACTGGCGCGCAGGGCACGCCCAGGGCCACCAGCGCCTGCGCCAGTGCCGGGCCGTCGTGCTGGCGCAGCAAGGCCTCCAGGTCGGCTTTCAGCAGGCCGCGGTTGACCGAACGATGGCCCGCGCTGGCGAAGCGCTCGTCGGCCGCCAGTTGCGGCACGCCCAAGTGCTGGCACAGCAGCGCGAACTGCCGATCATTGCCCACCGCCAGGAACACCGGCTCGGTGGCGGTGGCCATGCAGTCGTAGGGGTAGATGTTGGGGTGGGCATTGCCGCTGCGCTGCGGCGTCTTGCCATCGAGAAACCAGTTGGCGCCTTGCGGATGCAGCAGCGAAATGCCGGCGTCGTACAACGCGGCTTCGACAAACTGGCCACGCCCGCTGCGCTGGCGCTCGTGCAGCGCCAGCATGATGCCCAGCGCGGCATGCAGGCCGGTGACCATGTCGATCACCGGCACGCCCGCCCGCAGCGGCGCGCCGCCGGCTTCGCCGTTGACGCTCATGATGCCGGTCTGTGCCTGCAGCGCGGCGTCGTAACCGGGCTGGCCGCCCAGCGGACCGTCGGCGCCGTAACCGCTGACGCGGCAGTGCACCAGCCGCGGCAGGCGCTGCGACAGCGCGTCAAAGCCCAGGCCCCATTTCTCCAGCGTGCCGGTCTTGAAGTTCTCGATCAGCACGTCGGCATCAGCCAGCAAGGCCAGCAGCGCCTCGCGGCCGGCGGGCGCAGCCAGGTCCAGTGTCAGCAGCCGCTTGTTGCGGTTCAGGCCACGGTAGTACGAGGCCACGCCGTCCCGGAAGGGCGGGCCCCAGGCGCGGGTGTCGTCGCCCTGCGGCGGCTCGATCTTCAGCACGTCGGCGCCATGGTCACCCAGGATCTGGCCGCAGTACGGCCCGCCCAGGATGCGCGAGGCGTCGACCACGCGGATGCCGCGCAGCGCGCCGGTGTTGGGGATGTCAGGGCAGGCGGCGGTATCGGCAGTGTCGGCGGTGTCGGCGGTGCTGGGGCGATCGGGGCGGTCGGTCATGGCGGCGGGGTCCGAGGTGGCAACGGTGCGGTGAGGGACAGTTGGCGGTGCAGCCGCCTTGCGGGCAGCCGCAACATAAGGTGGCGGCGGTCCTGTCAGAACAGGTTGATCGCGTCGACCGCCTCGGCCGACGCCGCGCATTGCGGCTCCAGCAGCGCGGCCAACCAGTCGGGCTCGCCCGCCAGCGCCAGCGGGTCTTGCGGCAGCAAGCGCTGGCGCAGCACCCACTGGGCGATGCGCATGCGGCGGGCCGATCCGGTCTGGCCAGCTTCCCAGGCCATCGCCGTGGCGGTGGTGAGGTGGTAGAGCGCCGACGCCACCTGGCGCGCCGAGGCATCCGAGCCGCCGCGGGCTTCGGCGGTGCGCTCGGCCAGCGCCAACACCTGGTCTCGCAGCCGGGCGAACACCGCGCGGGCTTGCGGCTGCATCGCCGTGGTGTCGAGCAGGCCACGCAGGTGGTCGCTCAGCGCCGGCAAGGCCTTGTCGCGCTGGATCGCGCGCAGCACGTCGAGTGCCACGATGTTGCTGGTGCCCTCCCAGATCGAGCCCAGGTGGGCGTCGCGCACCAGCCGGGCGTCGCTCCATTCTTCGATGTAGCCGCAGCCGCCACGCACCTCCATCGCGTCGCCGGTCGCCTTGCGGGCGTCGCGGCAGGCGCGAAACTTGATCAGCGGCGTCAGGATGCGGACCAGCCCGTAGGCCGCGCCGTCGCTGCGGCCGATGGCGTCAGACTGGCGCAGCGCCTCTGCCGTCTGCAACAGCATCGTGCGCGCCTGCTCGGTGGGCAGCAGCAGCTTGAGCAGTTGGCGGCGCATCAGCGGCAGGTCGATCAGGCGCTGGCCAAAAGCCTGGCGCTGCTGCGCGACGTACAAGGCCTCGCCGTAGGCGCGGCGCATCAGCCCGGCCGCGCGCATGCCGTTGGACAGCCGCGAGTTGTTGACCATGTCGGCCATCTGCTGGAAGCCGCGGCCGGCCTCGCCGACCAGCCAGGCGCGTGCGCCTTCGAGCCGGATCTCGCCGCTGGCCATCGAGCGAGTGCCCAGCTTGTCCTTCAGCCGCAAGATGCGCAACGCATTGGGCGCGCCGTCGGCCCGCGTGCGTGGCAGCAGGAACAGCGAGACGCCCTTCATGCCGGCAGGCGCGCCAGCGATGCGGGCCAGCACCATGGCCAGGCCGGCGTCGGGGTTGGAGCAGATCCACTTGTCGCCCCACAGGCGATAAGCACCGTCGGGGGTGCCGTCTGGGGTGCCGTCTGGGGTGCCGTCGTGGGTGCCGTCGGGGGCGCGATCGGCGGTGACATCTGGGGCGCCGTCTGCCTCGCCTGCGCCGTCGCCTGCGGACAGCGACTCGGCCCGGGTGGTGGTGGCCGCCACGTCGGAGCCGGCGCCCTGCTCGGTCATGAACATCGCGCCCTGGCACAGCGCGTCGACATCCTGCGTCGTCAGCCGTGCCAGGTGGCGCTGCACCAACTCGGGCGCGCCGAACTTGCGCAGCGTGCGGGTCAGCGAATCGGTCATCGACAACGGGCAGCAGAGGCCGAACTCGGCCTGCACGAACAGGTAGGTCAGCGCGTACTTGGCCGCCGGCGGCATGGTCTGCGGCCAGCCCAGCACGCCCGCGCGGTGCGACATCGCCGCCAGGCCGTACTCACTGAAGGCGACGCGCTCCAGCTCGACATAGGCCGGGTGCTTGACGATGCGCTGCGCGTCCAGCCCGCTGCGGCTGCGGTGCTCCAGCACCGGCGGGTTTTTGTCGGCAGTCAGCGCCAGGCTGTCGAGCACACCGCCGGCCAGGCCGCCCAGCTGGCGCAGGTGCGGCAGCAGGTGGGCGTGCAGGTCGGCGCCCAGGTACAGCGGCAGCAGGGCCTGCAACTCGGTATCGGCATCAAACAGGTTGGTGCCGTGGGCATCGGGCACCGGGTGGATTGGGGCGGCCATGGGC